>NZ_JBNCOB010000003.1:62634-255073 GCF_049847285.1 Micromonospora sp. DT62 | reverse complement strand
ACCGGCCACCGCCCCCCACCGGCCACCGCCCTCCACCGGCCGGCGAGCGGATCCGCCGCCGGGCCGGCGCGGGGGTCGGCCCGACCGGCTACGCCATCGGCCGGCTGCCGTTGATGGTCACCCGCTGGCCGTAGCGGGAGTGCGGGTAGTAGTCCCAGACGGCGTGGTGCTGGGTGCAGCGGTTGTCCCAGAACACCAGCGTGTTCGGCGTCCAACGGACCCGGCAGCTCAGGATCGGCTGCTGGGCGACCCAGCCGAAGAGCATGTCCAGCAGCGCCCGGCTCTCGTGGCGGGAGAGCTGCACGATGTGCGACGTGAAGCCGGCGTTGACGAAGAGCAGCTTGCGGCCGGTCTCCGGGTGGCGTACGACGACCGGGTGCTCGCTCTTCGGCACGACGTACTCCGGCGGCGGGGTGTGACCCTGCCACGGGATCAGGCCGTCGTGGACCGCGGTCAGCCCGTCGAGGAAAGCCCGCATCGGCGCAGAAAGCATCTCGTACGCCAGGTGCATGTTCGCCCAGAGGGTGTCGCCGCCGACGCCGATCTCCGGCGTCCTGGTGACGTAGAGCATCGAGCCCAGCGACGGCTCGGCCTCGGCGGTGCCATCGGTGTGCCAGTCCTCGCCGGCCACGAACCGCGAGTCCCGGCCGGCGCTGATCTCGAGGACGGCGGGGTCGCCGCCGTCGAGGTCGGCGAGGGGCTGCCGGCGCAACTCGCCGAACAGGCCGGCGAAGCGCTTGTGGTCCTCGGCGGAGAGCACCTGGTCGCGGAAGACCAGCACGTGGTGGGCGAGGAAGGCGCGCCTGACCTCGGCCAGTTGCCCGTCCGACAGTTCGGCGGCGAGGTCGAGGCCGGAGACCTCCGCGCCGATGACCGGAGAGATCGGCCGGACGGTGATGGTGTCGTAGCGCTCCGGCGGGCGGGTCGTCGCCCGCTCGACGGCGGCAAGGACGTGCTCTTCCATTCGTTCCCTCCTGGATTGGGTGTCACAGCCCCCGCGCCAGCAGGTCGGCCACGATCAGCCGGCCGAAGGCGAGGTTGCCGTGGATCGGGTCGTCCGGCTCGCAGAACGCGGCCCGCTGCCGGCCCGTGCCGTCGGTGACCCGGGCCCGCAGGTCCACGATCTCCACGCCGAGCGCGACGAGCGCGCGGCGGATCGTCTCCTGGGCCGCCATGAACACCAGCGGGTCGGACATCCCCGGCACCCGCTGCGGCGGCAGCACCGCGAGGACGCGCAGCCCCAGGTCGAGGGCGTGGCGGTAGAAGGCCAGCGCGTCGCGGGCCATGGCGCGCACGATGTCGTCGAAGAGCCCGCTGGCGAGGAAGCCCGCCGGGAAGGCGCCGTCGCCCGCCCGGTAGATCCGCCAGTTCTCGGTGGTGGCGAAGAAGTGGGCGCTGAGCCCGAACGTCGAGACCAGCGGGACGGCGAGCTGCCCGACGTCGGCCACGCCCAGCTCGGCCAGGAAGCCGCGGTGGCGTTCCTGCACGGCGGCATCCCGGAACACCAGGCCGTCGTCGCGGACCTCGAAGAAGCCGACGTTGAAGTCGCGCCCCGAGCCGACCGGCCCGCCGACGAAGGGCACCCCGGCCGCCGTGGCCGCGCGGGCGATCGGCCCGGCGTGCGAGTCGCCCAGCAGCAGAAACCTAGCCGGCACGGTAGTGGTCGAGGACGGCGTCGTCACAGTAGAGGTCACCTCCGTCGGCGTCGGCGCGGCGGTCCGACGCCGACGCGGTCCGATCCCTCGGCCGGGTCCCGTTCCGGTCGCCTTCGAGGGCGTCGAAGAAGTGGCGCATGACGAAGGCGACCCCCGCCGGCGTCACGGCGCGCAGGTTCGGCGCGAAGAAGACCCCCCGGAACGGGAAACCGGTGATCAGCTCGTACGAGGGGAAGTAGTCGACGTGGTCGTGTTCCTGGGCCAGTTGGCCCGCCGCGGCCCGCAGCACGGACTTGGAGTACGTGGTGGCGGTCAACGCGTGCGCCCCGGTCGCCGTCGCGGTGAGCGGCACCGGCGACACGGTCAGCAGGACGGTCAGCCGGGGGTTGGCGGCGCGCAGCAGCGCGACGACGGCGCAGAGGTCCCGGTGCACCTCGGCCACGGTGAAGTTGTGGAAGACGTGCCGCCCGGCGTCGAAGGTGCCCCGGACGGTGCCCGGGCAGACCGGGTGGACGGTGCCGGTGACCGCGTCGCGCCAGGCCTCGGTCAGACCGAGGGTGAAGATGAGACAGCCCGCCTCGGCGACCGCCCCCCGCATCGCCGCCAGGGTGGACCGGCGGGCGGCCAGGGTCGCCTCCGCCGAGTCGTACCCCTCGGGTTCGACCGACGGGCGGTACGGGTCGAAGAACCGGTCGCCCTCGCGCCAGACCTCGTCCGGCCCGGGGTCGTCCGTCAGCGCCCAGGTCAGCCACTGCCGCAGGGCGGCGGCGGTGTAGATGGTGCCGGTGCGGAAGGAGAACGCGCCGTAGTGGCGGGCCCGGCGCTCAGCCTCCGTCAGCCCCGGCGGGGGCAGCTCGACCTCACGCCAGTTCATCCCCTCGTCGCGCAGGGCGGGACCGAGGTGGCGGGCGAAGCAGGAACCGGCGGTGAGGACCGGATCGTCCGGGTCGAGGCCGAACTTCGGCGTCCACACCTCGCCGATGTCCAGCATCTCCGGCTCGGCCACGGCGGTGCGCCAGAACGACCGCGACGGCAACGACTGGTACGGGTTCATCGCGCCGCCCTCGGGTCGGTGGCCAACTCCGCCTCGTTGATGGCCCCGGCCACCGCGTCCACGTGCGGCGCCCCGACGATGCCGTAGTGGGTGGTGTCGACGAGGTGCCAGGCGAGCCCGGTCAGGTGCCTCCGCCACTTGCGGGCCTGCTCCTGCGGTGCACCGAGCGCCGGCAGCCCGGCCGTCGGACGGCCCGCGAGCCAGAGCCGCCCGGGCGTCCCGGCCAGCCGGGGCAGGGTGTGCTGCGCCATGCTCGCCAGGTTGGCCCGGCAGCAGCGCGCCAGCGCGTCCGCGTACGCCGTCGCCGCGGTGTTCGCGCCGGTCGCCGCCCCCAGTTCGTGGGCGAAGAGCGCGGCGAGCCGCTCCTCGTCGTACGCCCCGAAGGCCGGCGCGGCGTCCGGCGGCGGCGGGTCGAGCAGGTACAGCTCGTCCGCCGGCTGGCCGGCCGCCTCGGCCTCCGCCGCCATCCCGAGCGCCACCCAGGCGCCGAACGACCACCCGGCGAGCCGCCAGCGCCACTCGTCGCGGGGGAAGCGGTCCCGCAGCGCGGCGTGGTAGCGCGCGGCCCGCTCCGCGAGCGACCAGGCCGGCTGCCCGGGGCTCACCAGCGCGGGATCGGCGATGACGCAGACCGTGAGCTCCGGGTCGAGCGCCGACACCAGCGGCCGGTACGCCTGGACGTCGCCGCCGACCGGATGGACCAGGCAGAGCACCGTACGCCCCCGGCCCGCCTGCCAGACCTCCACCGCCACGGCGGGGTCGGCGGGGTCGGCGGCGCGGACCGGCTCGCCGAGGAGCCCCAGCACCTCGGCCAGGCTCACCCGGTGGCTCAGCTGGGACAGGCCGAGGCTGACGCCGAAGTGCTCCTTGACCCGGTCGATCAGGTCCAGCAGCAGCAGCGAGTCGGCCCCCAGGTCGTAGAGGGACACGGTCGGGTCGAGCCGGTCGGCGCCCAGCCAGTCGCAGAGCCATTCGCCGACCTGCTCGGCGGCCGACCGGGGCAGTACGGCGGGTGTCGCGTCCGCCGGGCCGGCCGGTGGCGCGTAGAACTCCCGCGCCCGGTCCAGCGCGGTGGTGCAGACGAGCAGCTGCGGCAGCCGCAGCCGCAGGGCCTGCGCGAAGAGCCGGCGCCCCTCGTCCACGGAGAGGCCGACCGCCAGGTGTGCCCGGTGCCGGGCGTCGGTGGGCAGGGCGTCCCGGGCCAGGCCCACCTCGCTCCAGACGTCCCAGCCCACGGAGATCCGCAGCGTGGCGTCGGCCCCGTCCGCCCGGTGCCGGGCGAAGCCGTCCAGCAGCCCGTTGGTGGCGGCGTAGTCGAGCTGGCCGACGCCGCCGAGCTGCGCCGACATCGACGAGCAGTAGACGACGAACGACGGCCGGTGGCGCGCCACCAGCCGCTCCACGAACAGCGCGCCGTACGCCCTGCCGGCCGTGGCCCGCCGCATCCCGGCCGCGTCCCGCCGGCCGATCAGCCCGCCGGCCCCGATCCCCGCGGCGTGGACCACCCCGTCGACCCGTCGGGTCCGGGCGTCGAGCCGGGCCAGCAGTTCGTCGGGTCCGGTCTCGGCCAGGTCGCCCTCGACGAGGTCGACGCGCTCGGCCCACCGCGTTAGCCCGGCCGGCAGCGGCCCGCGCCGCGCCAGCAGGACCACCCGGCAGTCGCCCTGCTCCAGCAGCCAGGCGGCGATGCTCCGCCCGATGCCGCCGGTGCCGCCCAGGACCACGTACACGGCCGGTCCGGCCGGCAGCGCGCGCGTGGCGGGCACCGCCGGCAGCGGATGCGTGGCCGGCGCGGCCGGCGGGCGGACCGGCAGCAGCGCCTGCTCCCACCAGTAGCTCCCGCGTAGCGCGAGTCGGCGGGGTGGCGGTGCCTCCTCCGCCAGCAGCGCCGCGAGCGCCGGCGCCCAGTCGGCCGGATCGGGGCCCGGCAGGTCCACCCAGTGGCTCGCGACGTCGCCCTCCTGGGGCGCGACCTCGCAGACCCCGGCGAGCAGGCCCAGCTCCGGCCGGCGTACGTCGTCGTCCACGGGTTGCGCCTGCTGCGACAGCCACCAGGCCCGCAGCCGGGGTCGGCGGGGCAGGGCGGCGACGGCTGCCAGCAGCGCCGCCGGGGTGTCGACGCAGGCCCGGTACGAGTCGGCGAGCGCGTCCGCGCCGACCGGCCCGACGACGGCCAGCGGCAGCGCGTGGAGCCAGTCGACACCGCCGTGCCCGGGCGCGGCCAGCGGGCCGGCGTCGGCGCCGGTCAGCGCGTCGAGCAGCCGGCCAAGCGACTCGGGATCGGCCGGGTCGGCCTGGTAGCTGTCCGGTCCGAGCCGGGCGAAGCCGTCCGCGGCGGTGACGGCCACCACCCGGGCGTGGGACGCCGCGAAGGCGCGGAGCGCGGCCGGCGACGGTGGTGCCGCGGCCATGATCACGAGCGTCTCCGGGCGGCGGGCACCGGTGTCGGCCCCCGCGTGCCGCCAGCGCACCCAGTGCGGCTGGTGCAACCACTCGGCCTCGGGCAGCCGCGCCGGCCACGGCTGATCATCCGGCGCCGCCCCGGGTGACGCCACCTCGGCGGGCGCCGCTGCCCCGGCTGGCGATGCCACCCCGGGCGACGCCGCTCCGGCGGGCGGTGCCGTCCCGGTCGGCAGTGTCGTGTTGGCGGGCGATGTCGTGCTGGTGGGCGACGTCGCCCCGGTCGTCGGTGTCGCCCCGGCCGGCGGGGCGGCGCGGGCGAACTCGTGGTCGACGAGCACGAACGCCGGCGGGGGAAAGTCCCAGGGCGGCTGCGCCGGCCCGGCCGGCCACCGGACCGGCCGACCGGCCAGCCAGGCGGCGACGAGGTCGGCTGCCGGCGGCGTACCGGCCGAGCCGGTGACCGCGACGGGTGCCGCCTCGCCGGGGGTGACCTCGACGGCGGTCGCGGTGCGCAGCCAGGCAACGGCGGCGGCCGCGTCGGCGCAGACGGCCGCCGCCCGCCACCGGCCCGGCGTGCGGCCCGCCTGGAGGTGGCGCAGCACCCGGTGGTAGGCCTCGGGCCGGGCCGCCAGGTAGTCGGCGATGCGGTCGGCGTCGGCGCGCAGGCCGGCCGCGCTGCCGCTGGCGAGCAGCACCACCGGTACGCCGGGACCCGGCGGAGTCTCCGGGCCGGCGCCGACCTGTTCGACCGCCTCGCAGACCAGGTGGGCGTTGGTGCCGCCGATGCCGAAGCTGCTCACCGCCGCCACGCGTGGCCGGTCGACGGGCCAGGGCCGGGACTTCGTGGGGATGTGGAACGGGGCCGGATCGGGGCCCAGCCGTGGATTGAGGCGGCGGAAGTCGACGTTCGGCGGGATCAGCCCGTGGTGCACGGCCAGCACGGCGCGGACCAGGCCGACCACCCCGGCCGCCGCGCCGAGATGACCGATCTGGCTCTTCACCGAGGCCAGCGCGACGCGACCGGGCTCGGCCAGGTCGAACGCCTGGCGTAGCGCCGCCACCTCCACCGGGTCGCCCAGCTCCGTGCCGGTGCCGTGCGCCTCCACGTAGCCCACGTCACCGCTGGTACGCCCGCTGCGACGCAGCGCGGTACGGATCACCTCACGCTGGCCGGCGACCGACGGCGCGGCGTAGCCGATCTTCTCCGCGCCGTCGTTGTTGACTGCCGATCCGGTGATCACGGCGTAGACGGTGTCGCCGTTGCGCCGGGCCAGCCGCAGGGGCTTGAGCACGACCACGCCCACCCCGCTGGCGCCGACGGTGCCGCCGGCGTCGTCGCTGAACGGCCGGCAGTGCCCGTCGGGGGAGAAGATGTGCTGCGGCTGGTAGCGGTAGCCGGCCGTCAGCAGCGGGTCCACCAGCACGCCGCCGACCAGCATCACGTCGCTGTCGCCCTGTCGGAGCAGCCCGGCCGCGACGTGGACCGCCACCAGCGAGCTGGCGCAGGCCGCCTGCACGGTGAAGGCCGGACCGGTCAGCCGCAGGTGGTAGGCGACCTTCGTGGCGAGGAAATCCTTCTCGTGGTGCAGCGCCAACTGGAAGGAGTCCGGCAGCCGCGTCGGATCGGCTTCGCGCAGCATCGTCTGGAAGTACGTGTTCTCGCCGCAGCTGGCCAGCAGGCCGACCCGCTGCCCGGCGGGATCGGCGATGCCGGCGTGCGCCAACGCCTCCACGCAGCTCATCAGCAGGTGCCGCTGCTGCGGATCCATCAGCCGCGCCTCCTGCCGGCTGATGCCGAAGTGCCCGGGGTCGAAGCCGAGCACCCCGGCCAGCTGGCTGCGGGCGCCGACCAGGCCGTCAGCGGCGTCGAAGTGCTCGATGCCCCGGTCGCCGGCCTCCACCATCGCCCAGAAGGCGGCCAGGTCGGTCGCGCCGGGCAGCCGGACGGCCATCCCGACCACGGCGACCGGCTCGTCCGCCGGGCCCGCGACAGCCCCGTCCCGCCCGCCCACCGGCGCCTCCGTGGCCCGCCGCTCGGTGAGGAACCGGGCGAGGCGGCGGATGGTGACGTGCTCGAAGAGGTCGGGGATGCTCAACGGCAGCCCCTCGGCGGCGCAGCGCAGGTGGAAGCGCATCAGGTCGAGGCTGCCCGCGCCCTGGTCGAAGAAGCGCCGGTCGGGTGCGATCGGCGTCCCGACGACCTCCTCGAAGAGCCCGGCCAGCCGGGACTCCAGGACCGACATCACCGGCGCCGGCGCGGCGGCGCCCGACCGCAGCTCCTCGCCCGGCGCGGTCAACGCGCGGCGGCGGTCCAGCTTCCCGCTGGCGGTACGCGGCAGCTCCGGCAGCCGCCGGAACCGGTCCACCCGCACGTACCCGGGCAGGAGCCCCGCCAGATGACCGGCCAGCTCCTCCGGGGACGGTGGATCCGCCCGCAGCTCCAGACAGGCGACCAGGTGCGGATCGTCGCGGACCACCACGGCGTTGACGACCGCCGGGTGCGTCAGCAGGGCCGCCTCCACCTGGCCCAGCTCCAGCCGGTGCCCGCTCACCTTCACCTGCTGGTCGTCGCGGCCCAGGTAGTGCAGCAGACCGTCCCGGTCGAACCGGGCCTGGTCGCCGCTGCGGAAGAACCAGCCGTGGCCGGGCAGCTCGACGAAGCGGGCCCGGTCGAGCGCCGGATCGTCCAGGTAGCAGGGCGCCACCAGCTCCCCGCCGATCAGCAGCTGCCCGGGGCAGTCCGGCGGCACCACCTCGTCGGCGGAGTCCACCACCCGCAGCCACGTGTTGGCGACCGGGTGGCCGATGGCGGGGCGGGCCGGCCAGGTGGCCGGGTCGCCGTCGAGGCAGAGGCTGCTGACGACGTGGGTCTCGGTCGGGCCGTAGTGGTTGAACAGGCGCGCACCGGGCAGGCCGGCGAACCAGCGGCGGATGCTGTCGGTGCAGATCAGCTGTTCGCCGGCGGTGACGACCTCCCGCAGCCGGGACGGGTACCGGCCGAGGCGGACCCCGTGCTCGGCCAGGAGTTGCAGGGCGACGTACGGCAGGAAGATCCGCTCGATGCCGGCGGCGTCGAGGTGCGCCAGCAGGGCCGGCATGTCCTGCCGCCACCCGGGCCGGGGCAGGTGCAGGGTGCCGCCGCCGCAGAGCGTGCCGAAGATCTCCTGGAAGGAGACGTCGAAGGAGAGCATGGAGAACTGCAGGGTCGCCGCCGCGCCCGCCAGGCCGCCGGCCTCGCTCTGCCATTGCAGGAGGTTGACCAGCAGGGCGTCGCCGACCTGCACCCCCTTGGGCGTGCCGGTCGAGCCCGAGGTGAAGAGCGTGTAGAGCGGGCGGCCGGCGTACGAAGGCGCGACGGGCGTGGCCGACCGGGACAGTACCACCGGGTGCCGGGGGTGGGCGCCCTCGTCGATCGCGTCGAGGGCGGGCTCGTCGCCGGGTGCCAGCAGCACGCAGAGCGGGTCGACCTGGCCCAGCACCTGGCGCAGCAGCGCCGGCGGGTAGGCCCGGTCGAGCGGCACGACGGTCAGGTTGAGTCGGGCCGCCGCGAGCAGCGCCACCACGTGCTCCACCGACGGTTCGAAGAACAGGGCGACGCAATGCCGGTCGTCGGTGGAGACCGGATGGTCCCGCAGCAGCTCGGCGGCGAGCGCCGAGGCGTACGCGTCGAGGTCGGCGTAGCTGAGGCGACGGTCGCCGGCCACCAGCGCGGTCGCGGTCGGCTCCGCCCGCACCCGCCGGGCGAAGGCCTCGGCCACGGTGGGGAAGGCCGACGGGGTACGCGAACCCCGGCCGGGCTCGGGCAGGCCGCGACGGTAGGGCCGCACCAGCTCGGCCAGCGTGCTCGGGCCGGTGCCGGTCAACGCGTCGAGGCCGCGCCGGAACAACTCGGCCGCCGCGGCCACGTCGGCGGCGTCGAAGTGCTCGTCGGCGTACTCCCAGAGGCAGTCGAAGTCGGACTCGTGCGCGACGACCGAGAGGGTGAGCGGACACTTGGCCTCGGTCGGGGCCAGCCAGACCGGCCGGGACGCGCAGCCGGGCAGCGCCAGCGTGGAGAAGTCGGTGTTGTCGAGGACGAAGAGGAAGTCGAACAGCGGCGCGTCGGCGCCGAAGTCGTGGTCGGCGACGGCGTGCGCGAGCGCCACGTCCTGCGCGTCGAGCACCGCGCGTACGGCGTCGGCCTGTCGGCGCAGCTGCGCCCGCAGCTCCTCGGCGGGTGCCAGCGCCAGGGGCAGCAGCACCGTGTTGGCGAACATGCCGACACTCGCCTCGAAGTCGCGTACGGGCCGGTTCGCGACGGGGCTGGCGACGCGCGGATGGGTGCGGCCGGTCACCCCGTGCACGGCCCAGCCGAAGAGCGTCAGCAGCAGCGGGAAGCGGGTCAGTCCCAGCTCAGCGCCGAGCCGGTCGAGGGCGGCGCGGCGCTCCCGGCCGATCGTGGTGCGGAACAGGTGATCCCCGGTGCCGCCGTGCTCCCGGATCGGCCGCAGCGGCGCGGCGACCTCCGCCACGTCGGCGTAGTGGCCGCGCAGGGCGTCGCGTTGCGCCCGGTAGGCCGGCTGGGCGAACCACTCGGCCTGCCACCGGGCGTAGTCCAGCGGGGTCGGGTCGTCCTCGTCCTCGTCCTCGGTCGTGCCGGCCAGCGCCGCCGCGTACGCGGCCGACAGCCCGCGGAACAGGACGTCGAGCGACCAGCCGTCGACCGCGATGTGGTGCAGGTGCAGCAGGAGCACCCCGCCGCCGTCGCGGGCCAGCCAGTACGCCCGCAGCATGCGCGGCTGCCCGAGGTCGAAGGGGGCGGCGAAGAGGACGCGGGCGCGCTCGCGCCACCCGGCCCTGTCACCGTCGCCAGCCCAGTCGCCGGCCTCGGCCCCGTCGCCGTCCCCAGCCCGGCCGTCAGCCCTGGCCCCATCGTCAGCCCTGGCCCCGTCGTCAGCCCCGTCGCCGTCGGCGCCGGGAGTGGGAGTGGGCTCGCGCCACGGGTCGTAGGGTTCGCCGACCTCCTGGCGCAGCCCCTCCGGCGTGGCCCGGAAGGCGGTCCGCAGCGCCGGATGACGCGCCACCACCCGGCGCAGCGCGTGCCGCAGCGCATCGACGTCGACCCGGCCGCGCAGCTCGAAGGCGAGCCCCACGTGGTACGCGGTGGACGCCGGCGACCGTTGCTGCAACAGCCAGAGCCGCTGCTGCTCCGAGGTGGCCGGCGCAGACCTGGCACCGGACGGGGGAGCCGGCACCGGGTACGGCGAGCCGGTCGCGGTGCGGGCCGTCGCGACCGCCGTGGCCAGCTCGGCGAGGTCGCCGCCCAGCACCACCGCCTGCGGCACCTCGGCGCCCCAGCGCCGCTGGATCTCGAAGCGCAGCCGCAGCGCCTTGAGCGAATCCCCGCCGCTGGCGATCCACCGGTCGTCCGGTCGCAGGTCGGGCACGCCCAGCACCTCACCGGCCAGCCCGAGCACCGCCCGCTGCCACGCCGCGCCGGCCGCCTCGGCCGGGTCGCCGTCGCGCCCGTCGTGCGGGTGCGGGCCACGGCGTTCCTCGCGCCCGTCGTGTGGGCGCGGGTCCTCGCGCCCACCACGCCCAGGCGGGTCCTCGCGCCCAGCACGCCAGGGCGGGTCGTCGCGCCGCAGGAGCGCGTCGGCGTCCACCTTGCCGTTCGCCGTCAGCGGCAGTGCCGCGACCCGGTGGACCCGGTGCGGGCGCAGGTACGGCGGCAGGGTCGCGGCCAGGTGCCGGTCGAACTCCGCGTACGACAGGTCGGCGGCCGTCACCAGGTACGCCAGCAGCTCGTTCGTGCCGTGCACCGGGTCCCGCCGGGTGCACACGTACGCCTGCCGGACCCCCGGGTGGGCGAGGACCTGCCGCTCCACCTCGCCGGGCTCGACCCGGAAGCCCCGGACCTTGACCTGCCGGTCGACCCGGCCGACGTACTCGACGCGGCCGGCGGCGTCGGCGCGCACGAGGTCCCCGGTGCGGTAGTGGCGGCCGGCGGAGCCGTCCAGCCAGGGCAGCCGGACGAAACGCGCGGCGGTCTCCTCGGGCAGGTTGCGGTAGCCGGCCGCCAGCGCCGCGCCGCCCAGGTACAGCTCGGCGACCTCGCCCGGCGCGGCGACACGCTCGCCGTCGACCACCAGGTGCGCGTCGGTGCCCGGCAGCACCCGGCCGATCGGCACCACCTCGGCGTCGAAGTCGCGGGGGATCGGATGGCACAGGGCGAACGTGGTGGCCTCGGTGGGCCCGTAGACGTTGTGCAGCCGGGTGCGGCTGGCGGGGTTGTCGCGGTACCAGCGGCGGATCAGCCGGGCGTTGAGCTGCTCGCCGCCGACGAGCACCTGGCCGACGTCGGCGAAGCAGTGCGGCCGTTCGTCGACCACCGTGTTGAACAGCGCCACGGTGATGAAGAGCGTGTCGATCCGTTCCCGGCGCAGCGCGGCGTCGAGCAGGTGCGGCGTCGCCACCGTCTCGTCGTCGAGGACGACGCAGCAGCCGCCGGTCAGCAGCGGCACCCAGACCTCGAAGCTGATCGCGTCGAACGCCGGGTTGGCGAGGCTCGCGTAGCGGGCCGCCGGGGGCAGCGCGACGTAGCCGGGGCGGGCCAGCCGCAGGACGCCCGCGTCGCGCACCTCCACGCCCTTGGGGCGGCCCGTCGTGCCCGAGGTGTAGAAGACGAACGCGACCGGCGCGGGCTCCGGCGCCAGCTCCGCGTCCCCGACCGGCGGGGTGTCCACCGCGAGCAGGGCCTCCGCCGGCAGCGGCCGCACCCCGTCGGGCAGGTCGCCGGGCGCGTCCGGGCCGTGGACCACCGCCACGGCGCCCGAGTCGCGCAGCATGTGGTCCCGCCGCGCGGGCGGGCTCTGCCGGTCCAGCGGCACCACGGTCGCGCCGAGCCGCAGGATGCCGAGCATGACGCAGACCAGCCGCCAGCCGCGCGGCAGGTGCACCGCGACCACCTGACCCGGGCGGGTCCCGGCCCGGCGCAGGGACCGGGCGACGGCGGCGCTGGCGGCGTCCAGGTCGGCGTAGCTGAGGCGCCGGTCGCCGTCGGCCACCGCGACCGCGTCGGGGGTACGGCTGGCCTGGGCGAGCACGGCGTGGGCGAGACCGGGACCCTGGACCATCACGCCTCCCGTACGGCCGGCGTCGTCGGACGGGCGTCGGAGAGCCGGTCCACCTCGGCGCGCAGCAGCGCGGCGACCCGCAGCACCACCGCGCTCTCCAGGATGTCCCAGTGGTCGCAGTGCACCCGCTCCAGCAGGAAGTCGGCGTCGCCGCGCCGCCGCCAGAAGGCGCGCACCTCGCGCAGGAAGGCCTCGTCGCGCCCGGCGGTGGCCTGCAACAGCACCAGCCGGGCCGGCGACGCGGGGGTCGGATAGTCGCGCATGGTGGACCGGTTGTGGTTGTAGACGCGGTGGTACTGGTCGATCTGCTCGTCGTCGATGCCCGGGTACATCCCGTTGAACTTGATGAGCTTGTCGCGGAACTCGGCCATGTCCACCGGCTCGATCGCGCCCCGGTGGGCCGGGTCGTCGGTGCCCAGGGTGTCCAGCAGGACCACGCTCAGCCCGGGATGCCCGGCGAGGGCCAGCCGGCGTCCCATCTCGTACGCGACCAGCCCGCCGTACGAGAGCCCGGTGAGCACCACCGGCCCGTCCAGCAGGTGCGCGACCTGCCCCAGGTACGCCTCGGCCATCGCCTCGACCGTGGGCAGGAACTCCTCGCCCGGGTTCACCCCCGGGGACTGGATCCCGTACACGCCGAGGGGCTCCGGCAGCGCCTTGGCCAGCGACAGGTAGCAGAACGCGGTGCCGCCGGCCGGGTGCACGCAGATGACCCGGCCGGCGCCGTCGCCCGCCCGGAACTCGATCAGGTTGCTCGGCGGCCGGCCCGACGCGCCCCGCCGCAGCCGGCCGCCCAGCGCCTCGATCGTCGGGTGCAGCATGATCTCGTGGACCGGCAGCGGTTCGCCGAACGCCTCGCCGATCGCGTGGGCCAGCTTGATCGCCGAGATCGAGGTGCCGCCCACGTCGAAGAACCGGTCGCCGATGCCGATCTCCGGGTGCAGCAGCAGACGCTTCCAGATCTGGTAGAGGGTCAGCTCGATCTGGTCGCGCGGGCTGGCCAGGTTGACCTGCCAGGGCGCGCCGGTACGGGCCAGCCGCAGCACCTCGTCGCGGTCGAGCTTGCCGTTGGCGGTCAGCGGCAGTTGCGGCAGCTCCACGAAGAGCGACGGGATCATGTAGCCGGGCAACCGTCGCGACAGCGCCTCGCGCCACTCGCTGACCAGCAACGGCGCCGCCCCGCCCCGGGCCACCCCGGCGACCAGCCTCGGCTCGCCGGCGGCATCCGAGTCGACCAGCACCGCCGCCTCGCGTACGTCCGGCCGGTCCCGCAGCGCGGCCTCGATCTCGCCCAGCTCGATGCGGAAGCCCCGGATCTTGACCTGGCCGTCGCGGCGGCCGAGGTACTCGATGTTCCCGTCGGGCAGCAGCCGGGCCAGGTCGCCGGTGCGGTAGAGCCGTTCCCCGGGCACGAACGGGTCGGGAACGAACCGCTCGGCGGTCGCCCCCGGCCGGCCCAGGTAGCCACGGGCGACGCCGGCGCCACCGATGTGGATCTCGCCGGTGACCCCGACGGGCACCGGCTCCATCCGCTCGTCGAGCAGGTGGACGCGGGTGTTGGCGATCGGCCGGCCGATCGGGCACTGCCGGGCGGACGGCTGCGGGTCGAGGTAGGCGGTGCTGTAGACGGTGGTCTCCGTCGGCCCGTACCCGTTGAGGACCCGCAGCCCGGGCAGGGCCTCCTGCATCCGGTGCAGGGCCTGCTCCGGCAGCGGTTCGACCCCGACCAGCAGTTGGCGCAGCGCCGATCCGGCCAGGCGGGCCGCCGGATCCTCGTCGATCCACCGGACGAAGGCCGGCGGCAGGTAGGCCTGCACGACGCGGTGCTCGCATAGCCAGCCCATCAGCGCCGCCGGGTCGCCGCGCAACTTCTCCGGTACGAGGTGCAGGGCCCCGCCTGTGGTCAGCGGCAGGAAGATCTCCTGCACCGAGACGTCGAAGCCGACGCTCGACCAGAGCGCCGCCGCCTCCCCCTCGGCGGCGCCGAGCCGCGACACCCAGTGGTCGAGCAGGTTCACGACGCCGCCGTGGGCGACCGCGACGCCCTTGGGGCGGCCCGTCGAGCCCGACGTGTAGATCACGTACGCCAGGTTGGCGGGGTGGACGACGACGCCGGGCGGACCGTCGTGGCGCCCCTCGGCCTCGACGGCGGCCAGGTCGTCCTCGCCGAGCACCAGGGCCGGCGCCGCGTCGGCGATCATGCCGGCGAGCCGCTCCGGCGGCAGGGCCGGGTCCAGCGGCAGGTAGGCGGCCCCGGCCCTGAGCACGCCCAGGATGGCGACGATCAGCCCGGCCGAGCGCCGCGCGTGCAGGCCCACCACCTGGTCGCGGCGTACGCCCCGGGCGATCAGCGCGTGCGCCAGGCGGTTGGCCCGCCGCTCCAGCGTGGCGTAGTCCAGCCGCTCGTCGTCGTCGGCCACGGCGAGGGAGTCGGGGTGCCGCCGCGCCTGCGCCGCGATCCGCCGCACCACGTCCGCCGGGTCGGTGAGTGGTCGCGCGGTGCGGTTCCACTCGACCAGCAGGCGGTGCCGCTCGTCCTCACCGAGCAGCCGCAGCGCGCCGACCGGGGCCGACGGATCGGCCGCCACCTGGCCGAGCAGGCGGACGAAGTGCCCGGCCAGCCGGGCGATCGTCGCGGCGTCGAAGAGGTCGGTGTTGTACTCGAAGATGACGTGCAGCTCGTCGGCGTGCTCCATCACCTCGACCGACAGGTCGAACTTCGCCGCGCCGGTGCTGCTCGACAGGGGCCGCAGCTCCAGGCCGGGCAGCTCCAGCCGGCCGCGCGGGATGTTCTGCAGCACCAGCATCACCTGGAACAGCGGCGAGTAGCTGGTGTGCCGTTCCGGGTTGAGCGCGTCCACGAGCTGCTCGAACGGCAGGTCGGGATGGGCGTACGCGTCGAGCAGGTGCCGGCGTACGTCGGCCAGCAGCGCCGCGAAGGACTGCTCCGGGTCCAGCCGGTTGCGGATCACCACCGTGTTCACGAAGTGGCCGACCAGGCCCTCCACGTCACGATGGTTGCGGTTGGCGAACGGGGTGCCGACGCAGACGTCGTCCTGCCCGCTGTAGCGCCACAGCAGCACCGACAGGGTGGCCATGAGCGTCATGAAGAGCGTCGCGTCGCCGGCCCGGCCCACCTCCCGCAGCCCGCGCAGCACCGCGGCGTCCACCGTCGTGCCGTGGGTCTCGCCCCGGTAGCGCTGCACCGCCGGGCGGGGCCGGTCGGTCGGCAGGGCCAGCAGTGCGGGCGCACCGGCCAGGGTCCGCGTCCAGTAGCCGAGCTGGCGCTCCAGCTCGCCGCCGAGGTGCCGGCGCTGCCACAGCGTGTAGTCCGGGTACTGCACGGGCAGCTCGGCCAGCGGAGGAGCCTCACCCCGCGCGTACGCGGCGTAGAGGGCGGTGACCTCGCCGATCAGGATGCCGACGGACCAACCGTCCGCCACCATGTGGTGCACGGTGAGCAGCCAGCGGTGCTCGTCGGGGGCCAGCCGCAGCAGGGCGGTGCGGAGCAGGGGGCCGGCGGCCAGGTCGAACGGCGCCCGCGCCTCGGCCTCGGCGGCCTCGTCGGCCCGGCGGGAGCGCTCCGGGCGGGGGAGCGCGGTGAGGTCCGTGACCGGCAGGGCGACCGGCCCGGCGGGCCGCACCACCTGGCAGGGCTCCTCGTCGATGAGCGCGAAGACGGTACGCAGCGCCTCGTGCCGGCGCACCACCTCGGTCAGGGCGCGGGCCAGCGCCGGCACGTCCAGCGCGCCCACGACGTCGAACGCGACCGGGTTGTTGTAGAAGGGGTTGCCGGGGGAGAGCTGGTCGAGGAACCAGAGCTGCCGTTGGGCGAACGCGACCGGCACCGGCGCGTCCGGCCGCGGCCGGCGGGGGATCGTGTCCGCGTCGGCGCCGGTCAGGATCGCGACCAGCTCCTCCTTGTGCAGCTTGAGGTCGGCCAGCAGGTCGGGCGTGAGGACCTCGCGGGAGCCCGTGAGGCGCAGCCGGTCGCCGTCGACCCGCAACCCGACCGCGTGCCGGTTGAGCGTGTCGAGCAGCTCGTAGGCGTTCACAGCTCGACCGTGATCGTGTCGGTGGTGGCGGCGTCGGGCGCGGGCGGCTCCGCCCCGGGCCGGCCGCCGCCGAGCAGCGCGTAGACCAGCCGGTGCGAGGGTTCCAGGTCGAACAGGGCGGGCAGTTCCGCCGTGTCCAGTGCGCCGACGCCGCACAGGCCGAGATTGTGCTCGGGGGCGGCCATCGTCAGCAGCTGGGCCATGGCGCCCGCCTCGATCGCGGTGAAGGTCGCACTCTGCTCCTGGTAGAGAGGCTCGATGGCCGCGCGCTGCGCCACCAGGAACAGCGCGAACGCGGCGGCCTCGAAGACCGGCCGGTTGACGAAGTAGTCGAAGGCGTCGGGGCTCAACTCGCGGTCGCGGCCGAGCGCCAGCAGCCGGTGCGCCGCCGGGTCGTGGTAGTACGCCCCGCCCGGCACCCCGTCGATGCGTCCCGCCTTGACCAGGACGTACGTCTGCACGGCGTAGGTGCCGCCGGCCGAGCCGTACTGGAACTTGGCCCGACCGTCGACCTCCCGCTGGGCGAGGGTGGCCAGCAACCCGCCGAGCGCCTCCGCCGGCAGCGGATCCGCGGCGAAGCGGCGCACCGTGCGGTAGCCGGTGTAACGCCGGTCGTACGCCGGGTCGGCCGGCGCGGTCAGCGCGACCGCCGGAGTGTCGGGTGCGAAGTCGCGACGGCCCCGCCCGTCCGAGGTGAACGCGGCGCGCGCGGCCGGGTCCTCGACCACCGTGGCGGCCCGCTGCGCGGTCGCGACGACGGCCCGCTCGGCGGTGTGCTCGCGGAACATCCGCAGCAGGTCGGTGAGGGTCGGCTGGCGCATCAGCCGGGCCAGCTTCGGCCGGAAGCCCAACGCGCCGGAGAGGGCGTTCGTGATCCGGACGATGTCGATGGAGGTGGCGCCGAGCAGCAGCAGGTTGGCGTCGGGCGCGACGACTGGCAGGTCGAGGATCTCGGCGACGATCTCCACCAGCCGCTGCTCGGCCGGATCGGTGAGCACCGGCGCCTCGGCGACCGTCTCCGGCGACGGTTTCGGGTCGGGGAGCTGGCCCCGGTCGACCTTTCCGTTGGCCGACAGCGGCAGCGTGTCGAGGACGGTGAACGACGACGGCACCATGTACGCCGGCAGCCGCTCCTCCAGGTACGCGACCAGGGCGGCCGGCTCGGGCGCGGGACCGTCCGGCACCACGTACGCGGCCAGCCGCTTCTCGCCCTGCGCCTGACCGAGCAGCCGCAGCGCGGCGGCGCGTACCCCCGGGTGGCCTTCCAACGCCGCCTCGATCTCACCCAGCTCGATCCGGTAGCCGTGCACCTTGACCTGGCCGTCCTCGCGGCCGAGGAACTCGATCGTCCCGTCCGGGCGCAGCCGGCCCAGGTCGCCGGTGCGGTAGAGCCGCTCGCCGCTGACCGGGTGGACGACGAAGCTGGCCGCCGTCGCCGCCTCGTCGCGCCAGTAGCCCCGCGCCAGCCCGGCGCCGCTGATCCAGAGGTCGCCGGTGGCCCAGGTGGGCCGGGGGCGCAGGGCCTCGTCCAGCACGTGGACCCCCTGGTGGGCCAGCGCCCGGCCGTAGGGGATGCTGCGCCAGGCCGGATCGACCTCGCCGACCGGGTGGTGGATGGACCAGATCGACGCCTCGGTGGCGCCACCGAGGCTCTCGACCCGGATCCCGGGCAGTGCCTTGCGCAGCCGGTCGGGGAGGGTGAGCGGGATCCAGTCCCCGGAGAGCATGGCCAGCCGCAGCGACGCCGGCAGCGGATGGCCGGCGTCGGCGTCGTCGAGCAGCATGCCGGCCAGCGCCGGCACCGAGTTCCAGACGCTGACCCGGTGGGCGTGGGCCACCTCCCGCCAGTGGGCCGGGTCGCGGGCCAGTTCCGGGTCGAGCGTCACGACCGCCGCGCCGGCCGCGAGGGTGCCGAAGATGTCGAAGACGGAGAGGTCGAAGCTGAGCGCGCTGACGGCCAGGACCCGGTCGGCCGGCCCCACGGCGAAGCGCGCGTTGACGTCGAGGAGCGTGTTCACCGCACCGCGATGGTCGATCGTCACCCCCTTCGGCGTGCCGGTGGACCCGGACGTGTAGATCACGTACGCGACGTCGGTCTCCGCCAGGTCGACCGGCCGCAGCGCCGGCCCGCCCGCACCGACGGCGGCCGCGTCCACCACCAGGCGCGCGACGCCCTCGGGCAGGGCCACCCGGTCCGACTCGGTCAGGACCAGCCCCGCCCCGGCCCGCTGGAGCACCCGGGCCACCCGCTCGGCCGGCCAGTCGGGGTCGAGCGGCAGGTACGCGCCCCCGGCGTGCAGGACCGCGAGGGTGGCGACGACCTGCTTCCAGCCCCGGTCGAGCAGCACCGCGACGAGCTGGCCGGGCCCGACGCCGTGGTCCTGGAGCCGCCCGGCCAGCCGCCGTGCCTCGACGCGTACGGTGGCGTGGTCCAGCCGCCGGTCCGGGGCGAGCACGGCGGGCGCGGCGGGGGTCGCCAGCGCCTGCCGGTCGACCAGCTCGTGCAGGAGCCCACGACCGGTCGGCGGGGCCACCGCCACCGGCGGGGCGAGCGGCCCGTCCAGCGTGCCGTACCAGGCGTCCGGCTCGGCCAGCCGCCCGAGCAGCTCCCGGTACGCCGCGAACATCTCGGCGACCAGGCCGGCGGGGAAGAGCTCGTCGATGCTGTCCCAGTTGACGTGCAGCCGCCCGCCGGCCTCCAGGACCGTGTGGTCGATCCACACCTGCGGCGTCTGGGTGATGCCGTGCAGCACCTCGCCGTCGAGCGCCGCCGCGAGGCCGCTGTCGTCGACGTCGGGCGCCGCCTCGGCCAGCGTGCTGTTGAAGACGACCGGCAGGGCCGCGTGGCGGGTGCCCCGGGCGCGGGCGAGTTCGCGGTTGACCCGTACGCCGCTGACCGCCGAGTGGTCGATGTCCTGCCAGAGCTGCTCCTGCACCGCACGGGCCCGGGTCACGAAGTCGACCCCGGCCGCCACGTCGACCTCCAGCAGCACCAGCGACGTGAAGTCGCCGATCACCGCGTTGATGCCGGGATGCAGCGGCAGCCGGTTGAACAGCGGCAGGCTCAGCGTGAACCGCGACTGGCGGCTCCACCGGGCCAGCACCTGCGCGAACGCGGTCACCAGCAGCACCGACGGGGTCACCCGGTGCCGGCCGGCGAGCGCCTTCAGCCGGCTCCAACGCTCCGCCGGCACCACCTCGTCGTAGCGCGTGAAGCGCGGCCGTTCGACGCTCTCCGGCTGCCGTTCCAGCGGGAGCTGCGGCGCGGGGGCCAGCGCGCCGACCCGCTCCCGCCAGTAGTCGAGGGCCCGCTCGTAGCGCGGCGTGCGCCGCAGGGCCCGTTCGGCCAGGACGTAGTCGCGGAAGGTCACCGCGAGCGGCGGCAGGTCGACGTCCGGGTCGGCGTAGAGCAGCGTCAGCTCGTGTTCCAGGATCTGCCCGCTGGCCGCGTCGAGGATCAGCGCGTCGAGGCTGACGTGCAGCCGCGCCTCGCCGTCGAGCAGCGTCACCGCGAACTCGAACAGCGGCCAGCGGCCGGCGTCGAACACCTGGTGGGACATCCGCTCCCGGGTCTCGCCCAACCGGCGGCCGGCGGTCTGCGGGTCGAGCCCGCGCAGGTCCTGCCGGGCCATCGCGTAGCGCGGCACGCTCGGCAGGACCCGCTGGACGCCGTCGTGGAAGACCGCGCGGAGCATGTCGTGGCGGTCGACCAGCCGGTGCAGCGCCCGGGTGAAGCGCTCCTCGTCGAAGTCGCGCAGCCGCAGCTCGCTGTAGCCGTGCGCGCCGACGCCGCCGAGCTCGATGGTGGACCCGCGACCCACCCAGTAGGCCTCCTGGATGTCGGTGAGCGGGAACGGCTCGTACCGGCCGGCGGGATCTGCGACGAGCGACGGCAGGGCGTCGACGGCGGGGGAGTCGGGCCCCGCCAGCTCGGCCGCCAGGTCGGCCAGGACCGGCTTCTGGAAGAGGGTACGCAGCGACAGCCGCGCCGACATCCGCTCGTTGATCGCGTGCACGAGCCGGGTCGCCAGCAGCGAGTGGCCGCCCAGCGCGAAGAAGTCGTCGTGCGCGCCGACCCGGTCGAGGCGCAGCACCTCGGCCCAGATGGCGGCCATCCGGGCCTCCCGGTCGTCGCGCGGCGCGACGTGGGCGGTGGCGACGTCGGCCTGCTCCGGCGCGCGCAGGGCCCGCCGGTCCAGCTTGCCGTTGGCCGTCAGCGGCAGCCGCTCCAGCACCACCCAGCGGGTCGGCACCAGGTGCTCGGGCAGCCGGCGCCGCAACTGCTCGCGGGCCGCCTCGGCGGTGACGTCACCGACCAGGTAGCCGACCAGGTGCGGGTCGCCGGGGGTGTCCTCGCGCAGCAGCACGGCCGCCTCGCGGACGCCCGGAACGTGCCGCAGGGCGCTCTCCACCTCGCCCGGCTCGACCCGGAAGCCGCGCACCTTGACCTGGTCGTCGGCGCGCCCGACGAACTCGATGGTCCCGTCGGCCCGGCGGCGGACCAGGTCGCCGCTGCGGTACATCCGCTCGCCCGGTCCGGCGAACGGATCCGGCAGGAACCGTTCCGCGGTCGCCGCCGGCCGGTTGAGGTAGCCGCGCGCCAGGCCGGACCCGCCGATGTAGAGCTCGCCGAGCACGCCCGCCGGCACCGGCTCGCACCGCTCGTCGAGCACGTAGAGCCGGGCGTTGGCGATCGGCCGGCCGATCGGCGGCAGGGCCGGCCAGTCGGCCGCTGCCGCGGTGGCCAGCGCGAACTGGCTGACCACGTGGGTCTCGGTCGGGCCGTACTGGTTGTAGAGGTACCGCCCGCCCAGCCCGGCCACCAGGGCCCGGACGTCGTCGTTGACCCGCAGCGCCTCGCCGGCGGTGACGATCTCGCAGCCGGGCGCGAGCGGGGGAACGGTCCCGGTGAGACCGGCCAGCTGGTGCAGCACGGCCGCCGGCAGGAACGCCCGCCGTACGCCCTGCTCGGCCAGGACGTGGCGCAGCCGGCCCAGGTCCCGGCCGCTCTCCTCGCCGATCAGCACCAGCGTGCCGCCCTGGCAGAGGGTGCTCCAGATCTCCTGCGCGGAGACGTCGAAACCGATCGAGGCGAACTGGAGCACCCGTTGCGGCGCGGGGCTGCCCGGCGCGGCGTAGCGGAGCTGCCAGTCGATCAGGTTGTCCAGGCACCGCCAGGTCTGCGCCACGCCCTTGGGCCGGCCGGTGGAGCCGGAGGTGTGGATGACGTAGGCGAGGTGGTCGGGCCGGGTGCCGGGGTCGGGGCTGGTGGTGGGGTGGTCGGCCCAGCGGTGTGCGTCGGTGTCGAGGTCGACGAGGGGCGCGGCGGTCAGGCCGTCGAGGGTGGCGCGGGTCGCGGCGTGGGTGAGGACGGCGACCGGGGCGCCGTCGGCCAGCAGGTGGGCCAGGCGTTCGGCGGGGTGGGCCGGGTCCAGGGGCAGGTACGCGCCGCCGGCCCGGGCGACGGCCAGGAGCGCGACGATCAACTCGGGCGACCTGCGCAGGCAGACCGCGACGAGGGTGTCGGGGCCGACGCCGTGCGCGCGCAGGTGGTGGGCGAGCCCGTTGGCGCGCGCGTCGAGGTCGCGGTAGGTGAGCGAGGTGCCTTCGAAGGTGACCGCCACCGCCTCGGGGGCCGCCGCGACCCGCTGCGCGAAGCGGTGGACGACGCCCCGTTCGACCGGGGACGGCTCGGCCTGGCGCAGCGCCTGCTCCCGTTCCCGCTCGTCGAGCAGGGTCAGCCGGTCGATGGGCTGGTCGGGGTGCGCGACGAGTTGGGTGAGGACGTGGCGCAGGTAGCGGATGTGCCGCTGGGCGGTGGCGGTGTCGAACAGGGCGGTGGCGTACTCGAGGCTGCCGGTGATGCGGCCGTCGTGCTCGGTGAGGGCGAGAGTGAGATCGAACTTGGCCGTGCTGTGGGGCGGTGGCAGGGCGGTGACCCGCAGGCCGGGGAGGGTCAGCTCGCCGTCGTCGGTGTTCTGCCAGGCGAACATGACTTGGAAGAGGGGGGTGTGGGCGAGGTTGCGGGTGGGGTTGACGGCTTCGACGACTTGTTCGAAGGGGAGGTCTTGGTGGTCGAGGGTGGTGAGGGTGAGGTCGCGGACGCGGTGGAGGAGTTGGGTGGTGGTGGGGTGGTTGGTGAGGTCGATGCGTAGGGCGAGGGTGTTGACGAAGAAGCCGATGAGGTTTTCGAGTTCGGCGCGGCGTCGGTTGGCGGTGGGGGTGCCGATGATGAGGTCGTGTTGGCCGGTGAGGCGGGACAGGACGATGGCCCAGGCGGTGAGGAGGGTCATGTAGAGGGTGGTGCCGTGGGCGGTGGTGAGGGTTTTGAGGGCGGTGGTGAGGTGGGGGTCGAGGGTGATGGGGAGGTGGGCGCCGTGGTGGTTCTGTTCGGTGGGTCGGGGTCGGTCGGTGGGTAGGTGGAGCAGGGTGGGTGCGTTGGCGAGAGTGTGTCGCCAGTGGGTTTCCTGGCGTTGCAGGGTGCCGTCGGTGAGCCATTGGCGTTGCCAGGCGGCGTAGTCGGCGTACTGCACGGGCAGGGGCGGTAGCGGGTCGGGGTGGCCGTGGTGGTGCGCGGAGTAGAGCACCCCCAGCTCACGGGTCAGGACGCCGATGGACCAGCCGTCGGAGACGACGTGGTGCATGGTGACGAGCAGGACGTGCCGGTCCGGGGCGAGGGTGACCAGGCGGCCCCGGATCAGGGGACCGGCGGTCAGGTCGAACGGGGCCGTGAACTCCTCGTCCTGGAGCCGGGCCAGCCGGGCGGCGGCGTCGGACGCCCCGGTGAGGTCGTGCGTGTGCAGGGTGAAGCCGGTGCCGGGCGGGTCCACGTGCTGGTGGACGTCGGAGCCGGCGGGCACGAGCCGGGTACGCAGGGCCTCGTGCCGGGCGACCAGGGCGTCCAGGGCCGCCCGCAGCGCGTCGTGGTCGAGCCAGCCGGCCAACTCCAGGGCGAGGGGCATGTGGTACGCGTGGCCGAGACCGCCGAGCCGCTCCAGGAACCACAACCGCCGCTGCGCGAACGAGGGCTCCAGCGCACCGGTCCGGTCGACCGGGCGGATCGGGGGCAGCACGTCGCGTCCGTCCGGCGTCAGCCGGGCGACGAAGGCGGCGAGGACCGGCGCCGCGAAGAGCGCCGCCGGGGAGACCTCCCGCCCCAGCACCTGCCGGATCCTGGACACCAGGCGCATGGCGAGCAGCGAGTGGCCGCCCAGGGCGAAGAAGTCGTCGTGCCGGCCGACCCGCTCGACCCCCAGCACCTCGGCCCAGACGCCGGCGACCATGGACTCCAGCAGGCCGACCGGCTCGACGTGCCCGCGCTGGCCGAAGGACTCCCCGTCCGGTGCCGGCAGCGCCGCCCGGTCGAGCTTGCCGTTGGGCGTCAGCGGCCACGCCGCCAGCCGGACGTACGCCGACGGCACCATGTGCTCCGGCAGTTGGGCGGCGAGCAGGTCCCGCAGCCGCGCGGCGTCCGGCGCCTCCCCGCCCAGCACGTACGCGACGAGCCGCTGGTGGCCGCCGGCGTCCGGGCGCGCCACGACCACCGCCTCCCGGACGCCCTCGGTCGCCGCCAGGCGCGACTCGATCTCGCCCAGCTCGACGCGGAAGCCCCGGACCTTCACCTGGAAGTCGTCGCGGCCCAGAAACTCCAGTTCCCCGCCCGGCAGGCGGCGACCCAGGTCACCGGTGCCGTAGAGCCGCTCGCCCGGCACGAACGGGTTGGCGCGGAAGCGCCGCGCGGTCAGCTCGGGCCGGTTCAGGTAGCCGCGCGCCACGCCCGCGCCGCCGATGTGGATCTCGCCGACCACCCCGTCCGGGACCGGCTCGCCCTCGGCGTCCAGCAGGTAGACGCGCACGTTCGGCAGCGGCCGGCCGATCGGCAGGCAGGTCGCCCCGGCGAGGCCGTCCGTCGGCAGCAGGTGGCAGGTGCTGTCGACGGCCGCCTCGGTCACGCCGTACGCGTTGACGATCCGCACCCGCGGGCCGCACAGGGCCCGGAGCTGGGCGGCGTTCGCGGCGGTCCAGGCGTCCGAGCCGCAGACCACCGTCTCCAACCCGGCGAGGCTCCCGCCGGTCGACTCCAGGTGCTCCAGCAACGGGTTGAGCACCGCGGGCACGAAGTCGGCGAAGTCCACGTCGTGGCGGCGCAGCAGGGCGTACAGGCCCGCGCTGTCCAGCAGCAGCGGACGCGGGCAGAGCACCAGCCGCCCGCCGAAGCCGAGCGCCCGCACCACGTCGGCGGTGAAGACGTCGAAGGAGAAGCTCGCCATCTGCAGGTGCACCAGGCCGGGACGCAGGTCGAACAGGCGCTCCCAGGCGGCGGCCACGGCCATCAGCTGCCGGTGCTCCACCAGCACCCCGTTGGCCGTGCCGGAGGTGCCGGACGTGTAGATGACGTACGCCAGATGATGCGCGCCCAACCCGTCGACGGCCGGGTCGGTCACCGGCAGCTCCGCCCAGGCCGCCGCGTCGAGGTCCAGGTCGACCACCGGGGTGTCGAGCCCGGCCAGCGCGGCGTGCAGCCGCTCGCGGGCCGGGCCGTGGGTCAGCGCCGTCACCGGCGTGCTGTCGCGCAGCATGGCGGCGAGCCGGTCGGCCGGGTAGGCCGGGTCGAGCGGGAGGTAGGCGCCACCCGCCTTGAGGACCGCCAGCAGCCCCACCACGGTGTCCAGCGACCGCTCGACGCAGATCGCCACCAGCCGGTCCGGACCGACGCCGCGGGCGCGCAGGTGGTGGGCCAACCGGTTGGCCCGCGTGTTCAACTCGCCGTAGCTGAGCCGCTCGTCGCCGAGGACGAGGGCCACCGCCTCCGGGTCGCGGGCCGCCCGGGCCTCGACGAGGTGGTGCACCAGGCGCCCCGGCGGGTACGCCACCGCGGCGTCGTTGCCCTCCTCGACGAGCCGGCGCCGCTCGGCGGCGGGCAGCACGTCGAGCCCGGCCACCGGCGCGTCGGGCGTGCGCTCCAGCGCGTCGGCCAGCGTCTCCAGGGCCCGTTCGACCATCGCGCAGACCCGGTCGGGCGCCACCCCGGCCGCGGCGGCGACGGTGAGCGCCACGTCGTCGCGCAGGTCGTCGACGTCCAGCGCGAGCGGGTAGTTGCCGTGCTCCTGGGCGGCCAGGTAGGTCAGGTCGTCCGCGTCGGGTTCCGGCGCGGGGGCGTCCGACTCGGCCAGCACCTCGGCGCGCCGGTAGTTCAGCAGGGCGGTGAAGAGTGGTGCCGGCGGCGCGACCCCGCTGCACGACTGGGCCAGCGCCAGCGACGCGTGCTCGTGCCGGATCAGCCCGGTCAGCGCCTCGTGGGTGCGCAGCACGCACTCCGTGGCGCCGGTGGCGTCGAGGGTGACCCGCAGCGGGAGCGTGTTGAGGAAGGGCCCGAGGACCCGGTCGCTGCCCGCGCCGGCGTCCATCCGCCCGGAGAGCACGGTGCCGAAGACCACGTCCCGGCGCCCGGCGGACCGGGCCAGCACCTGCCCCCAGGCGACGTGGAAGAGGCTGGTCACCCCGACCTGGAGGGCCTGGGCCCGCTGCCGCAGCCGCCGCGTCAGCTCCGGCCCGAGCCACACCCGCGCGTCGCGCATGGTGTGTCCGTCGCCGTGGATGTCGCGCAGGCCGAAGGGCACGGTCGGGCTGTCGACGTCGGAGAGCATCCGGCGGAAGAAGCTCTCCTGCTCGGCCCGGTCGGCGCCGCGCCGGATCCGCGTCACGAAGTCGCGGAAGGGCAGCGGCGGCGGCAGCCGGTCGCCCTCGCCGGCCAGGTACGCGCGGACCTCGGCCCGCAGCTGCTTGAGCGAGGTGTTGTCGTCGACGATGTGGTGGATCAGCTCCACGGCCAGCCACGCGCCGTCGCGCGGGTCCCGCGCGACCAGCAGCCGCAGCAGGGGGGCCTGGTCGAGGGGGAGGCGGGCGTACCGCCGGTCGGCGTGCTCGCGGAGCTGCCGGAGCGGGTCGTCGCCCGCGGGATCGAGCGTGACCTCCTCCACCGGCAGGGGCGCCCGGCGCCACACCACCTGCACCGGCTCGTTGATCCCGTGCCACACCACCCCGGTGCGCAGCACGTCGTGCCGGGCGATCACCGCCTCCAGCGCGGCGGCGTAGCGGTCCAGCCGGTGCCGGTCGGCGAAGCGCAGGACGGTCGTGACCAGGTAGGGGTCGCGGTCGCGGGCCATCAGGTGGTGGAAGAGCATCCCCTCCTGCACCGGGGCCAGGGGGTAGACGTCCTGCACGTTCGGCGCCCCGCCGGACACGGTGGCGACGACCGCGTCGATCTCCGGCTGGCTCAGCTCCACCAGCGGCAGCAGGTCCGGGGTGATCCGGTCGCAGCCGGCCGGGATCGGCTCCGGCGTCGCCTCGGCCCGGTCCGCGTCGGCACCCACCGCGTGGGCCAGGTCGGCCAGGACCGGCGAGGCGAAGAGCGCGCGTACGTCGGCGGTGAGGCCCTGGCGGCGCATCCGTTCGAGCACCCGCAGGGCCAGCAGCGAGTGCCCGCCCAGCGCGAAGAAGTTGTCGTGCCGGCCGACCCGCTCGACGCCGAGCACCTCGGCCCAGATGGCGGCGAGGGCGGTCTCCGTCGGACCGACCGGCTCGGTGTAGTGCCGGGCGGCGAAGGCGGACCCGTCGGGTGCGGGCAGCGCCCGGTGGTCGAGCTTGCCGTTGGGCGTGAGCGGCCACTCGGCGACCCGTACGTACGCGGCCGGGACCATGTGCTCCGGCAGGACACCGGCCAGCCGGGTCCGTAGCGCCTCGGCCGTCAGCCGGCGCACCGACGCGGTGTAGTAGCCGACCAGGCGCGGCTCGCCCGTGGCGTCGGTCGTGACCGTCACCACCGCGTCGCGTACGCCGGGACAGGCGGCCAGCCGGGCCTCGATCTCGCCCAGCTCGACGCGGTAGCCACGGATCTGCACCTGGGAGTCGTTGCGGCCCAGGTATTCGAGACCGCCGTCGGGGCGGTGGCGCACGAGGTCACCGGTGGCGTAGAGCCGGTCCCCCGCGACGAACGGGCTGGGCCGGAAGCGTTCGGCGGTCAGCGCGGGACGGTTGAGGTAGCCGCGCGCGACCCCCGCGCCACCGACGTGGAGCTCGCCGACGACCCCGGGCGGCACCGGTTCCCCCCGCCCGTCGAGCACGTAGAGCCGCAGGTCCCCGATGGGTCGCCCGATCGGGCTGACGCCGGGTCGCTCGGTGTCGGCCGGGGTCAACGGCCGGTGGGTCACGTGCACCGTGGTCTCGGTGATGCCGTACATGTTGACCAGTTCGGTGCGCCCGTTGCGCGTGTCCGCGTACCACGGCCGCAGCATCGTCGGGTCCAGCGCCTCGCCCCCGAAGACCACCGTACGCAGCCGGTGCGCCTGCGCGCTGTCGGCCTGCGCGGCGATCAGGCTGCGGAACGCGCTGGGGGTCTGGTTGAGGACGGTGACGCCCTCGTCGCAGAGGAGCCGGTGGAAGTCGGCGGGGGAGCGGCTGACCAGTCGGGGGACGACCACCAGCCGGCCGCCGTGCAGCAGCGCCCCCCAGATCTCCCAGACGGAGAAGTCGAACGCGAAGGAGTGGAAGAGGCTCCACACGTCCGTCGGACCGAAGCCGAACGTCCCGGCCGTGGCGGAGAAGAGCCGCACCACGTTGGCGTGCTCGACCATGACGCCCTTGGGCCGGCCGGTGGAGCCGGAGGTGTAGATGACGTAGGCGAGGTGGTCGGGCCGGGTGCCGGGGTCGGGGTCGGTGGTGGGGCGCTCGGCCCAGCGGTGTGCGTCGGTGTCGAGGTCGACGAGGGGCGCGTCGGTCAGGCCGTCGAGGGTGGCGCGGGTCGCGGCGTGGGTGAGGACGGCGACCGGGGCGCTGTCGCGGAGCAGCTCGCCGAGGCGTTCCGCCGGATGGGAGGGGTCGAGCGGCACGTACGCGCCGCCGGCCTTGAGCACGGCCAGCAGGGCGACGACCAGCTCGGGTGAGCGTTCCAGGCAGACCCCGACGAGGGCGTCGGGGCCGACGCCGTGCGCGCGCAGGTGGTGGGCCAGCCGGTTGGCGCGCGCGTCGAGGTCGCGGTAGGTGAGCGAGGTGCCCTCGCACGTCACGGCCACCGCGTCGGGGGCCGCGGCGACCCGCTCCGCGAACAGCCCGGGGATCGTCCGCCCGGCCGGGTACGGGGTCGCGTCGTCCCAGGCGGCGAGGAGTTCGCGGCGCTCCGCCGGGTCGAGCAGGGTCAGCCGGTCGATGGGCTGGTCGGGGTGGGCGACGAGTTGGGTGAGGACGTTATGCAGGTAGCGGATGTGCCGCTGGGCGGTGGCGGCGTCGAAGAGCGCGGTGGCGTACTCGAGGCTGCCCGTGATGCGGCCGTCCTGCTCGGCCAGGGAGAGGGTGAGGTCGAACTTGGCGCTGGTCCACGGGCTGCGCAGCGCGGTCACCTCGACACCCGGCAGGTCCAGGTCCACGTCCTCGTTGTTCTGCCAGGCGAACATGACTTGGAAGAGGGGGGTGTGGGCGAGGTTGCGGGTGGGGTTGACGGCTTCGACGACTTGTTCGAAGGGGAGGTCTTGGTGGTCGAGGGTGGTGAGGGTGAGGTCGCGGACGCGGTGGAGGAGTTGGGTGGTGGTGGGGTGGTTGGTGAGGTCGATGCGTAGGGCGAGGGTGTTGACGAAGAAGCCGATGAGGTTTTCGAGTTCGGCGCGGCGTCGGTTGGCGGTGGGGGTGCCGATGATGAGGTCGTGTTGGCCGGTGAGGCGGGACAGGACGATGGCCCAGGCGGTGAGGAGGGTCATGTAGAGGGTGGTGCCGTGGGCGGTGGTGAGGGTTTTGAGGGCGGTGGTGAGGTGGGGGTCGAGGGTGATGGGGAGGTGGGCGCCGTGGTGGTTCTGTTCGGTGGGTCGGGGTCGGTCGGTGGGTAGGTGGAGCAGGGTGGGTGCGTTGGCGAGAGTGTGTCGCCAGTGGGTTTCCTGGCGTTGCAGGGTGCCGTCGGTGAGCCATTGGCGTTGCCAGGCGGCGTAGTCGGCGTACTGCACGGGCAGGGGCGGTAGCGGGTCGGGGTGGCCGTGGTGGTGCGCGGCGTAGAGCACCCCCAGCTCACGGGTCAGGACCCCCAGCGACCACCCGTCGGAGACGATGTGGTGCATCGTCAGCAGGAGCACGTGCCGGTCCGGGGCGAGGGCGACGAGGCGACCCCGGAACAGCGGGCCGGCCGCCAGGTCGAACGGGGCGGTGCTCTCCTCCTGCTGGAGCCGGGCCAGGGCGGCGGCAGCATCGGCGTGCCCGGTCAGGTCGTTGAGCCGGAGCGGGAACGCGGCCCCGGGCGGGTCGATGCGTTGGCCCGCCTCGGCGCCGTCGGGCACGATGCGGGTACGCAGGACCTCGTGCCGGGCGACCAGGGCGTCCAGGGCCGCCCGCAGCGCGTCGTGGTCGAGCCGGCCGTCGAGCTGGAGGGCGAGGGGCATGTGGTAGGCGTGACCGACCCTGCCGAGGCGTTCCAGGAACCACAACCGCCGCTGCGCGAAGGAGAGCGGCAGGAGGCCGGACCGGTCCGGCAGGCGCTCGACCTCGGCGGGCGTCCGTGCCGGGGGGACGCGACCGGGCGCCGGAACACGGGTCGGTTTGTCGTCCGGCAAGTGCGCCCCCTCGATTGCCCGACGGCCCGTCGCGCCACCTGACTGCGCCACCTGACATCGGCCGAAGTGGATCCACAGTAGACGACTCGACAGGTTGGGACCAGGGACCGACGGGCCGGTCCGGGGACCTCAATCCGACACGCGACTCAGACTTTCGGCCAGCGCGTCGGCGAGCCGTCCGTACGCCGCCCGCAGCACGTGCGGCGCACCCGCCGCGCCGGCCCGGTTCGCCGCCGCCAGGGCGTACGCGCGCACCAGGGCGGCCGGGTACGTCTCGGCGTACGCCGAAGCGTCGGCCAGCGCCAGGGCGCCCGCCAGCGCGTCGGCGTTCGCGATGGCGTTGGCGTCGGCGAACGCCTCGGCGTTGGCCCCGGTGCTGAGGTCGGCGTAGTGCGCGGCGAACTCGACGACCTCGTCGGGGCCGTAGCCGTTGGCGGTCGCGTAGACCTCGGCGTTGGCGTACGCGACCGCCCGGGCCTCGGCGTACGGGTAGGCGGCCCGGTACAGCTCGCGCAGGGCGGGCCGGAGCGCGCCGCGCCACTCGTCGGCCCCGACCCGGTCGCCGGCCAGCGCCCGTCGGTGCAGGTCACCCACCAGCCGGCCGGCGTCGCCGCCGGGCGTCGAGGCGAGCACGCCCGCCTGCCAGTCGTGCACCACCGGGAACGGCACCCGGCCGGCGAGCCGGTCGAGTTCCACGTCGACCCGCCGCCGCCAGTCCGGCGGGGCGGCCGGGTCGTGGCCCTCGGCGAGCGCGGCGAGCACCGCCGCCAGCCAGGCCGGTGGCTCCGGCGGAGCGCTCATCCGGCCCACCTCGACGGCCCGTCCATGCCGGCGAGGAGGTCGTCGACGTCGTCGTCGGTCAGCGTGTCGAGGTAACCCGCGCCGTCGGGCCCGCCCGGCGCGCCGGCTCCCGCCGGGCCGGTCCCCGCCGGGCCGGCTCCCGCCGGTGCGGCGCCGGCGGGTGCCGCGTCGAGCCCCGCGTGGGTTCCCGTCCCGGCGGCGGTGACTGCGGCGGCCAGCCCGGCCACGGTGGGATCGTCGAAGAGCGTCCGGACCGGGAGGTCGACCCCGTACGTCGTCCAGACCCGGGCCATCAGCTGGGTGGCCTTCACGGAGTGCCCGCCCAGGACGAAGAAGTTGTCGGCGACCCCGACCGGGCCGGGCAGGCCCAGCAGGTCGGCCACCAGCCCCGCCAGCTCCCGCTCCAGCGGGCTGCGCGGGGCGACGGGCGGCTCGCCGGAGCCGGTGCCCCTGCCCGGCGGTGGCAGGGCGCGCAGGTCCAGCTTGCCGCGGGAGGTGCGGGGCACCTCGGGCAGCGCCACGAGGACCGCCGGCACCATGTGCGCGGGCAGGAACCGGCGCGCGTACTCGGACAGGCCCGCCGGCGGGTCGGCCGCGGGCGGGTCGGTGACCACGTACCCGACCAGTCGTACGCCGTCGTGCGCCACGTCGGACACGGCCGTCACGACCGCGTCGCGGACCTGCGGGTGGCCGCGCAGCACCGCCTCGACCTCCGCCGTCTCGACCCGGAACCCCCGCACCTTCACCTGCCGGTCGGCCCGGCCCAGCGGCTCGATCCGCCCGCTCGGCAGCCAGCGGCCCAGGTCCCCGCTGCGGTAGAGCCGGCCGCCGGGGGTGAACGGGTCGGGCACGAACCGCTCGGCGGTCCAGCCGGGCGCGTCGGCGTAGCCCCGGCCGACCCCCGCGCCGCCGATGCAGACCTCGCCGACCACGCCCGGCGGCACCGGCCGCAGCCACCGGTCCAGCACGTAGACCCGGCTGCCGGTGACGGCCGGGCCCAGGTCCGGCGGCGCCGACCCCGGCTCGACCTCGGCACCGGTCGAGTAGACGGTCGTCTCGGTCGGACCGTAGAGGTTCCACAGGCGCGTGCCCGGCTCCGCGAGGGCGTCGGCGAGGGCCCGGGGCAGCGCCTCCCCGCCGCTGAGGCGCAGCCGCACCCCCGCCGGCACCCCGCCGGCCGCCACCAGCATGCGCCACGTCGTCGGGGTCGCCTGGAGCATCGTGGCCCCGGTCGTGGCGAGCAGCCGCCGCAGCCGGTTGCCGTCGATCACGTCGTCGTCGCCGGCGACCACCACCGGCGCGCCGCACAGCAACGGCAGGAGCAGGTCGAGCAGGGCGATGTCGAACGCGAACGGGCTCACCGAGAGGACCCGGTCGGCCGGCCCCAACGGGACCATCTCGCGGAACGCGTGCAGCAGGTGCGCCACCGCGCCCTGGGTGACGGTGACCGCCTTCGGCCGGCCGGTCGACCCCGAGGTGAACAGCACGTACGCCGCCGCCGTCGCCGGCGCCGCGCACGGCGGCGGCACCGGTCGCGTCCCCGCCCCGGCCGGCTCCGGTAGGGCCAGGTCCAGCAGGGTCACCGACGCGGCCAGCTCGGCCAGCAGCGGCGCGGGGACGGCGCCGCTGTCCGTGACGACCACCCGCACCCCGGCGTCGGCGAGCATCCCGCGCAGCCGCCCCGGCGGATGGGTCGGATCGAGCGGCAGGTACGCCGCCCCGACCCACCAGACGCCCAGCAGCGCCGGGAGCGGACGCGCTCCCCGGGGCAGGACGATGCCCACGGTCTCCTGGACCCGTACGCCGAGCCCGCGCAGCCCGGTGGCGATCCGGCCCGCGAGCCCGCGCACCTCGGTGCCGGTCAGGGTCGCGTCGTCGCCCTCGATCACCACCCGGTCGCCGGCGTCGACGTCGGCCACGAGCGCCGCCGCGGTGCACTCCGGTGGCGGGAGGGACCCGGAGCGGGCCGCCGGCCACACCCGGGTGACGAGGTCCGCCGTCGCGGGGGAGAGCAGGTCCACGTCGCAGACGCGGGTCTGCGGGGCGGTCGCCAGCGCGGTCAGGATCGCGCCCAGGGCGTCGGCCAACCGGCCCGCGCCGTCCGGGGTGAAGAGGTCGGTGAGGTAGCGCAGGCGCACCGTCAGCTCGTCCGGGCCGGCGACGGCGGCCAGCTCCAGCTCGAACTTGCCGGTGCCGGTGGGCACCAGCTCCGGCCGCCAGCGCAGCGCCCCCCGGTCCAGCGTCGGCAGGGCCTCCTCGACCGTGCACATCACCTGCACCAGCGGCGCCCGCGACGGCTGCCGCTGCGGCCGGCACAGCTCGACCACCCGTGTGAACGGCAGGTCCTGGTGGGCCTGGGCGCGCGCGGTGGCGGCGTGCAGCCGGTCGAGCAGCTCGGCGAGCGTCGGATCGCCGTGCAGCGTCGCCCGGATCGCGACGGTGTTGGCGAAGAGGCCCAGCATCGGCTCGGTCTCGATCCGGGTGCGCCCCGCCACGGGCACGCCGACGAGCACGTCGTCCGCGCCGCTGAACCGGGACAGCAGGGCCGCGTACGCGGTCAGCAGGACGGTGAAGAGGGTGCTGCCCCGCGCCCCGGCCAGGCGGCGCAGCGCCCCGGCCAGCTCCCCGTCGACCGGCACCGCGACCTCGGCGGCGGCCGGCGACAGCCGGTCGGGGTACGGGTGGTCGACCGGGAGCGGCACCTCCGGCGGCGCACCGGCCAGCTCGGCCGGCCAGAAGCGTTCCGCCTCGGCGTGACCGCCCGCGTCGTCGTGCTCCCGCTCCCAGAGGGCGAAGTCCGCGTACTGCAGGGGCGGCTCGACGGAGCCGGGCGGCCGGCCGGCGCGCAGCGCCTCGTAGTCGGCGGAGAGCTCGTCGAAGAGCAGCCGCAACGACCAGCCGTCGACGATCGCGTGGTGCGCCACCAGCGCCAGGACGTGCCGCTGCGGGGCGAGGCGCAGCAGCTTGACCCGGGTCAGCGGGCCACGCTCCAGCGGCAGCGGGGTGCGGGCGTGCTCCCGCAGCGCGGCCCGGGCCGCGGCCTCCCGGTCCGCCTCGGGCAGCTCGTCCAGGGCCACGACCTCGACGGCGGACGCGGGGGCGTCGTCGTCGATCACCTGGATCGGCCGCCCGCCGTTGGCCCGGAAGCGGGTGCGCAGGATCTCGTGCCGGGCGACCGCCGCCGCCCAGGCCCCGTCGAGCGCGGCTTTGTCCAACGGGCCGTCCAGCCACACCGCCCAGCCGACGTGGTAGGTCGGCTGGCCCGGGTCGAGCTGGTCGAGCAGCCACATCCGGCGTTGCGCGGCCGACGCCGGGAACTCGAACACGGCCATCTCAGCGCACCTGCCCGTCGACCGCGACGACCCGCAGTTCGGCGGTGTACCGGCCGTCGGGCCCGGTCAGCCAGAGCTGGTCCGGCGCCGGCAGCATCTCCACCACGCCGACCGTGGCGTCGTCGCCGCCGTGCCGGCGGGCCCGGCGGACCGACCGGGACACCAGGTCGACCGAGGCGAGGCTGGTCAGGTCGGCGTGCACCGGTTTCCGCTCGCCCGTGCAGCGCAGGAACACGTGACGCGGCAGGCCGTGGGCGCCGGCCCAGGCCCGCGCCTGCCGGAACCGCAGCGCCTCGTCGCGGGTGTCGGCGAAGGCGAGGTCGGCGGCGGCGAACGTCCACGACTCGCGGCTGACCACGAGGGAGTCGATGGTGATCCGGGGCTGGTGCGCCGCCGGGGGCAGGACGCGGAAGAGCTGGGACAGCCCGGCGCCGACCACGTCGCCGAGGACGTGCATCAGGTCCACGTCGAACCGCCCGTCGCGCGACCGTACCCGCAGCCCGCCGGCCACCTCGACCAGGTCGCACTCGCCGACGCGCAGGCTGTGGCGCGGGTCGTGCCCGAACGAGTCGTGCGCGAACACCAGCCGGACGTCGTCGGGTCCGGCCAGCGCGTTGCTCTGCCGGGTCGGCACGCCGCCCTCCTGGCCGGTCTCGGCGGGATAGACCGCCCCGGCGCCCACGTCGCGGGCCAGCGCGGCGCGCAGCGCGTCCGCCTCTGGGTGGTAGGCCACCCAGGTGGCGTACCGCAGGGTGTTGACGCCCGGGTGCAGCTCGCCCAGGACCCACTCGTCGCCGGCCCGCATCAGGTCCGGGCTGTGCTGCCGCGCGGTCGGCCAGCCGGGCCGCCCCGGCGGGAAGGCGGCGGCCACCGCCGGCGCCAGCTCCGCCGCCGTGAACCGGATCCGCCGCCGGTCCGGCGGCAGCGCCAGCACGTCGGCCCAGCGCCGGTGCAGCGCGGCGGTCAGCAGGTCGGTCAGCCGTCGCGGCGGATGGAACAGCGCCTCGCCGGCCAGCAGCCAGAAGTCGGCCAGCGGCACCACGTCGGTGCCCAACTCGGCGGCCCGGCGGCGGTAGACCTCCGCGCAGAGGCGGCGGTAGAGCGTCGCCCCGGCGGCGGTGAACCAGCGTGCGCTCTCCAGCACCAGGCCGAGCGCGTCGCGGATCCCGTCGAGGCTCGCCTCGCCGACGCCGACCGTGCCGGCCCGCAGGCACTCCTCGTAGACGGGGGTGCGTCCGGCGTACATCGTGCCGGCGCGCCGGGTGGCCGGGACGCCGGCCAGCCGGGTGAAGGTGGCCTCCAGGCCGCCCATCGCACCGGTCAACCGCTCCGGGTCGCCGGCCGCCCAGGTGAGCGCGTCCCGGGCGGCGACCAGCTCGTCCAGGGCGGCGAGCGCGGGCGCGCGCACGGCCTCGTCGGTGACCCGGGCCAGCCGGGCCCGCATGGTCCGCTCCGGCCGGGTGTCGTGCGGCGCCACCTCCGGCTGCCAGGCGATCCGGTGGGCCCCGGCCAACGTCTCCAGCACCTCGTGCACCTCCCGCGTCGACCGCAGTCCCGAACCCGGCTCGGCCAGCACGGCCCCGGCGACCTCGTGCGCGTCGCGGACCCCGTCGCAGGCGCGCAGCACCGCCGCCTCGGCGTCGGTCAGCGCCACCGGCGGGGCGAGCGGCACCCGCAGCGTCGTCCCGGCCAGCTCCAGGAAGGGCATGAGCCGGGGTACGAGCCACGGGCGCAGCCGTTGCGCGTACGGGGCCAGCACGGCGGCGACCGCCCAGCCCTCCAGGTAGACCGTCCGCTCGGCGAGCAGCGCCGGTGGGTCCGCGGGGTCGACCCGTACGCCGCCGCCCGGCTCGATCCGCGCCCAACCGACCGGCCCGAAGAACCCGATCGTGTCGTTCTTGGCGCAGTAGCGCTGGAGGTAGCTGGTGACCAGCGCCTCGTGCTGGCGGTGCTTGGTGTTGCGGGTCGGGCTGCCCGGGCCCCGGCGCAGCAGCGCGTCGACGCCGGTACGCAGCGCGTGCGGGTTCTGCCAGGCCACCGCCTCGCGGAAGCGGGGGTGGGCCGCCACCGTGTGCAGCGCGACCGCGAGCCGGCCGACCGCCTCCGGGTACGCCGCCGCGTACGCCGCCTCGGCGGCGGCGATGCCGGCCGGGTCCCCGTCGGCCCGGGCCGCCACCACCCCGTCGGCGGCGGCGGCGAGTTCCGCGTCGCCGAGCGGGGCCAGCAGGTCGACCGGAAGGCCCGCGCCCCGCAGGCAGACGGTCCGCCACAGCGCCCAACCGTCGGTCAGCCGGGCCAGGTGCGCCGGCAGGTCCCGCCCGCTTCCGTGCGGCACCCGGTCCCGGCGGCGCAGCGCCGGCCCGGCCTGTCCCCGGTGGCCGGGCGCCGCTCCGGTCGCCGCGTCGATCGCCGCCGCCGTCGCGGCCAGGGTCGGCGCCCGGTAGAACGGGCCCACGCCCAGCTCCACGCCGAACGCCTCGCGGATGCGGAACATCAGCCGGGTGGCGGTCAGCGAGTTGCCGCCGAGGGCGAAGAAGCTGCTCTCCCGTCCGATGCGCGCGGGCGGGCGCCCGCCGGGCAGCAGCCGGGACCAGAGTCCGGCGAGCCGGTGCTCGGTCGGCGAGGTGGGTCCGGCGACGTCGGGATCCTCCTCGGCGGGACCGGGTGCCGGCAGCGCCGCCCGGTCGACCTTCCCGTACGCGGTCAGCGGCAGCCGGTCGAGGACGACGTACGCGGCCGGCACCAGGTGGGCCGGCAGCCGGGTGGCGACGTGCGCACGCAGGCTCGCCGGGGTCGGTACCGCCGCGCCGGCCGGCGTGACGTAGCCGACCAGGTGCCGCTCCGGCCCGTCGCCCTGTACGCCCACCGCCGCCGAGGCGACCTGCGGGTGCGCCCGGAGCACCGCCTCCACCTCGCCCGGCTCGACCCGGAACCCCCGGATCTTCACCTGGTCGTCGCGGCGGCCGAGGAACTCCAGCACCCCGTCCGCGCGCCAGCGCACGACGTCACCGGTGCGGTAGAGGCGCTCGCCGGGCGCCTGCGGATCCGGCACGAACGCCCGGGCGGTGGCCGCCGGGTCGCCGAGGTAGCCGCGGGCCAGCCCGTCGCCGCCGGTGCACAGCTCGCCGGCGACCCCGACCGGCACCGGCCGGCCGCTGCCGTCGAGCACGTGGACGGTGGTCTGCGGCACGGGACGGCCGACCGGCACCGGGTCGCCCACCGGCCCGGCGCCGCTCATCAGGTGGCAACTGGTCAGCGTCGTGTTCTCCGTCGGCCCGTACGCGTTGACCAGCGGTAGCCCGCCGCGCGCGGCGAGTACGGCGCGGACCGCGCCCGGGTCGGCCACGTCGCCGCCGGTGAGGAGCTGCCGGACCCCCGCGAGGGACGTGACGTCCTCCTCGGCGAGCTGCCGGAAGAGCCCGGCGGTGAGGAGGGCGACGGTGACCCCGCCGTCGCGGATCAGCGCGGTCAGCCGGGTGAGGTCCACCGGGTCCGGGGGCGCGACCACCGCCGTGGCGCCGGTGAGCAGCGCGCCCCAGACCTCCCAGGTGGACGCGTCGAACGCGGTGGGGGCGAACTGGAGCACCCGCTCGCCGGGGCCGAGGGTGGCGAAGTCCGGGCCGGTCACCAGCCGCACCACGCCCCGGTGGGTGATCCCGACCCGCTTGGGCGCGCCGGTCGAGCCGGAGGTGTGCAGGACGGCGGCGAGCTGCGACGGGTGGATCCGCCCCGGCGGCGGGCCGGCCGGCGCCGGCTCCCCGGCGGGCGCGTCGACGTCCAGCACCCGGACCGGGCCCAGGTCCGGCAGGTCGGCGGCGGTCGCGGCGGTGGTCAGCAGCAGGCGGGTGCCGCTGGCCGCGAGGAGACCCGCGATCCGGGCGGGTGGGGCGGACGCGTCCACGGGAAGGTAGGACCCGCCGGCCTTGAGCACGCCCAGCAGGGCCCGGATCAGCGGTTCGCCCCGGGGGAGCAGCACGGCGACGGGGGTCTCCCCGGCGACCCCGTGCCGGCGCAGCGTCCAGGCCAGCCGGTCCGCCGCCCGGTCCAGCTCCGCGTAGGAGAGGGTGCGGTCGCCGACCACCAGCGCGGTGGCGGCCGGGTCGTCGGCGACGCGGGCCGCGAAGACCTCGGGAATGGAGGCGTCGCGGGGATAGGGCCGCCGGGTGGCGTTCCAGGCGGCGCGCAACGGCGCCTCCCCGGCGGCGCCGAGATCCAGGTCGGCCAGGCGGGCGTCCGGCCGCTCCGCCAACTCGAGCACGGTGTGGTGCAACTGCGCGAGGACCCGCCGCGCCGAGACGTCCAGCAGCCTGGTGCCGTCCCACGTCACGCCCAGGCGCAGCTCCGGTTCGTCGAAGGCGTGCACCGTCAGCGGACCGCCGGGCATCCGGTGTACGCGGGCCGAGCGCCGGGCCCCCTCCGGCCCGCCCTCGGCCAGGGCGGTGGACAGCCGCTGCCGCTCGAACACCATCAGGCTGTCCAGCAGCGGCGTGTCGGGTGCCAGGCCCGCCTGGTCGAGGATGCTGTGCAGCGGCGTGAGCTGGTGCTCGCGGATGCGCCGGATCCGGCCCGCCACGTCGGCGAGGAACCGCCGCACCGTCCACCCCGGATCGAGGCGGATCCGCAGCGGCACCGTGTTGAGCAGCAGTCCGAGGATCCGGTCGGCGTCCGGGACGCTGTCGTACCGGCAGGATCTCGTGACCGCGAAGGTGACGTCGTCGACCCCGCCGTAGCCGCCGCGCAGCAGCGCCCAGGCCGCGTGGACCACGGCGCTGACGCCGACGCCCGCTCCGGCGGCGGCGGCGCGGAGCCGGTCGGAGTCCGGCCGGGTGACGACGACCTCGTGCGAGGCGGGCACGCCCCGCGCGCCGGGATCCGCGTCGAGACGGCCCGGGAGCGCCCGCGGCATCGGGGCGCCCGCGAGGTACCCCTTCCAGAACGCGTCGCCGGTGCTCGGGTCGCGCGCGCCCCACCAGTGCACGAAGTCCGCGAACGGCGGCCGGCGCGGCGGGTCCGGCACCCGGCCGGCCCGGCGCGCGGCGTAGTCGGCGAGGACCTCGTCGAGCAGCATCCGGGTGGAGCGGCCGTCGAGGATCGCGTGGTGGAAGGTGACGACGACGTGCTGGTCGCTCAGCGCGGTGACCCGCAGCAGCGGCGCCCGGCCGACGTCGAAGGGCTCGTACCGGTCGGTGGGGAGGAAGTCGTCGAGCGTCGTCTCCCGCCACCGCAGGTCGGGTGCCACGGTGGACCGGACGACCTGCGCCACGCCGTGGTCGCCGTCGACCTCGAAGGCCGTACGCAGCACCGCGTGCCGCCGGGTCGCGGCCTGCCAGGCGGCGCTGAACGCGTCCCGGTCCGGCGGGCCGTCCCACCTGATCGTGACCTGCTGGACGTCCACCCCGCCGGCGGGCTGCCGGAGTGTCTGCAGCACCATCCCGCGTTGCACGGCGAGGGCCGGATACCGCTGGCAACTGTCGCTCATGCGCCCTCGTCCGGTGCGGCGTCAGCCGGTCGCGGCGTGCTCGTCCATCCAACGCCGCAACGATGCGGGCCGCATGTCCGTCCACACCTCGTCGATGTGGGCGAGGCACTCGGCGCGTGTCCCGGTGGTGCCCTCGCGCCGCCAGCCGGCGGGCAGCTCCCGGTCGTCCCACCAGATCGAGAACTGTTCCTCGTCGTTCACGACCACGGCGTACGTCCGGGTGTCGTCGTCCTCAGCGCTCATCGGACCCCCTTCGCCGGGAAGGATTTCAGCCGCGTCGATTCCGTGTCAAGGATCGGTCGATCTTCCGACGTCACGCGGAGGTGGGCCGTACGGCCGGCTTCGGTTCCTCTGTGGACGATGACGGCGGCGCGTCGGCGCCGGCGCCGGTCCGCGGCGTCCGGGCGACCCAGCCGACGGCCGGGCCGGCGGCCAGCGCGCAGCCCACGAAGATCGCCGCGACGACCCACCAGCCCCAGCCTCCGGTCTGGATCGCGAGGAGGGTCAGGCCGACCGGCGCGAAGACGTCCGCCGCCGAGCTGATCGTCTGCGCCGTGCCGAGGTACACCCCGCGCGACGCGGCCGGCGGCACGTTGGTCTGGAAGAACCAGAGCGCCGCCGAGAACCACAACTCGGTGGTGGTCACCAGCACCACGACGCCGAGGAGCGCGACGACCGTCCACCCGCCGCCGGTCCGACCCGCGAGCGCGGCCACCGGGCAGGCGAGCGCGGTGACCAGGGCACCCCGGCGGATCAGGCGGGCCGCGCCGGGAAGCGAGTCGGCGCCGCGCGCCGCCGGCACCTGCAACGTGATCACCAGCACCGTGTTGAGGGCCAGCATCGCGCCGAGCAGCGGCTTCGGGGCGTCGGTGTGGGTGATCGCCCAGAGCGGCAGGATCTCGACCAGGATCACCGAGTGGAACATCATGACGGCGAGGAGCACGGCGCTCGTCGCGTAGGGCAGGTCCTTCAGCACCGCCCACCGCGAGGCGGTGGCCGTCCGCTCGTGCCGCACCACCGGCGCGGCCGGCAGCCGGGTCACGAGGCCGGCGTTGAGCAGTGACAACGCGGAGTTGAGCAGCACCATGGCGACGAGCGCGGCGGGGGAGTCGAACGCCAGCGCCACCGCGCCGAGACCGGTGCCGACGGTGAACCCGGCATTGAGGTACGAGCGGGCGTACGCCATCGTCCGCACCCGGTCCTCCGCCGGCATGGCGTCGGCGGTGTAGATGGTGCGGCCGGCGTTGGCGAACGAGTCGGTGACGGCGGCCACCACCATCAGCACCACGAAGCCCGGGAACGACGTCACGAGCGGGTAGGCGGCGAACGTCAGCGCCGAGCCGAGCGCGCCGAGGGCCCAGGACCGCTGCCCGCCGATCCGGTCGGCCAGCGCGCCCAGCGGCAGCGAGGTGGCCACCCCGGTGAGCCCCGCGATCGAAAAACCGATCCCGATCTGCACCGGGCTGAGCCCGAGCACCTCGGTGAAGAACACGATGCTGCCGGTGAGGAAGGTGCCGCTGCCGACGGCGACCATGGCGGACTGGTACGCGATCGCCCGGGGCAGCCCGGGCGGCGGCAGGAGCCGGGACACGGCGAATCGGTGACCGTCCATGGTGCCGGTCAGGCTACCCGGGCGGTCGCCATCGGAGCACCCATCGGACCGCGGCGCCGTCACGGCTGCGGTGTTCCGCACTGTCCCGAACGCGTTCGAGCAGCTCAAGGCGCACGTCTGACGCCTACGGTGACGCTGCGCCCGGTCAGTGCGGTGTGGACCTCGACGGTGCCACCCCGGCCCCATCGACGGGGCGCGTCCGCATCCGGTGACCAGGAGAGGTACGCCATGCCCCATCCCGCCAGCGCGCGACCCGTGCGCCGGACCGCCCTGCGCGCCCTGACCATGCTGCTCGCCCTCAACCTCGTCGTGGCGGCTGCGCTCGTGGCGCGTCCGACCGCCGCCTCCGCCGCCGAGCCGCCGCCCGGCACCGAACTGATCAGCAACGGCACGTTCAGCAGCGGCAGCACCGAGCCCTGGTGGACCCGGCTGGCTGAGACCCGGACCTCGGTGGTCGGCGGCCAGCTCCAGATCCGTACCGCCGGGCGGGCCACCCAGGTCTGGGACGACCTGGTCGGTCACTTCGAGTTCGGGATCACCGCCGGCCGCAGGTACCGGGTGGCCTTCGACGCGTCCGCCACCGTCAACCGGACGATGCGGGTCACGGTGTCCCGCGTCGACTCGCCGTACACCTCTGCGTTCGACCGGGTCGTGGAGTTGACCGGGGCGACGCGCCGGTTCAGCCACGAGTTCACCGCGCCGTTCGCCGACCCCGAGGGGGTGCTGCTGTTCCACCTGGGCGCGAGCCCGGCCTCGACGGTCCGGCTGGACAACGTCTCGCTGGTGCCGCTGGCGCCGGACCCGACGGCCGACCCGGTGTTGTTCTGGAACGGCGTGCTGCTCGACGCCTTCAGGGCGACCGACCTGCCCCCCACGACGCTGAGCCGCAGCGCCGCCATCATGCACGCCGCGATGCACGACGCCGCCGTCTCCGTCACCGGCACGGGGGAGCCCTACCGGGTGCGGGTGCCGGTCGAGTATCCGGGCACCCTGGACGACGTGGTGGCGCCGTCGCTGGAGACCGCAGTCAACCAGGCGGCCCACGACAGCCTCGGTGCCCTGTTCGCCGGCCGGTCGTTCGAATCCGCGCTGGCCCAGGCCACCGGCCTGTTGCCGTCCGGCGTGAACGCCGACGAGATCGAGCGGGGCAGGGCGGTCGGCAGTCAGGCCGCCGCCGCCAACGTCGACGCCCGCCGCGCCGACGGCTCGACCGACGAGAGCCCGTACGTCCCCGACGGGGTGCCCGGCTCGTGGCGGCCGACCGGATCCGGACCGGCCGCGTCACCGAACTGGGGTCGGGTCACCCCGTTCACCCTGACCTCGCCGACCCAGTTCCGGCCCGGCCTGCCGGGCGGGTTCGACAGCTACACCGCACTGCTCGGCAGCCAGCTCTACGAGGACCAGGTCACCGAGGTCCAGCAGTTCGGCGCCCGCGAGGGCGGCACCCGTACCGCCGAGCAGACGGAGATCGCCTTCTTCTGGGCCAACGACCTCGGTGGCACGTACAAGCCGCCGGGTCAGCTCCTGACGCACACCAGGATCGTCGCCGAGCAGCGGAAGCTGACGATGCTGCAGAACGCCCGCCTGTTCGGTCTGGTCTCCCTGGCGATGGCCGATGCGGCGATCGTCGCCTGGGACAGTGGCCGCCACCCCGATCGACCTGTGGCGGCCCGAGTCGGCGATCCACCACGCGGACACCGACGGTCGGCCCGGCACCCGACCCGACCCGTCCTGGCGGCCACTGTCCCAGAACCGCGCCGGGCAGTCGTTCTCCCCGCCCTTCCCGGCGTACGTCTCCGGGCACGCCACCTTCGCGGGCGCCTGGGCCGGTGTCATGCGGGCCTACTTCGGGACCGACGCCGTCCCGTTCACGGCCACCACGGAGGACCCCCACGCCGTCGGGGCGCCGCGTTCGTTCGGCAGCTTCACCCAGGCGGCGCAGGAGAACGCGCGCAGCCGGGTCTACCTCGGCGTCCACTACCAGTTCGACGCGGAGGGCGGGCTCGCGGCCGGGTACGCCGTCGGCGCCCACGTGCACGCCAACCACCTGCGCGGCTAGCGCGGGGTCGGGACGGCCGGTCACCCGCCCGCGCCACGAGCGGGTGACCGGCCCGTCACGCCGTCCCGTCCGCGCGCAGCACGAGCCGGTCGGTGGTCCTCTCCCCGATGTACGTCAGGTCGGCGTCCCACCCGAGGCCGGGCACGGCGGGCACCTCGACGAGCCCGTCGGCGCTCACGATCGGGCGGGTGGTGACGTCACGGGCGTAGTACTTGTCGGAGCCGGAGACGTCCGAGGGGAGCGTGAAGCCGGCGAGCGCGCTCAGCGCGACGTTGGCGGCCCGGCCGATCCCGAACTCGTGCATGCCGCCGCACCACACGGGAACACCGTGCTCGCGCGCGAGGTCGTGCGCCCGTACGGCGTGGGTCAGCCCGCCCATCCGCGAGACCTTGACGTTGAGCACGCGTACGGCGCCCAGGCGCAGCGCGGTGACGAGGTCGTCCACCTCCTCGACGGACTCGTCGAGACAGACGGGCGTGCCGATGCGTTCCTGCAGGGCGGCGTGCGCGACGAGTGCGCGCGGCGCGAACGGCTGCTCGATCATCAGCAGGCCCAGGCCGTCCAGTTCGGCCAGGACGGCCCGGTGTTCCGGGGTGTCCTCGTAGGCGCCGTTGGCGTCGACGTGCAGCGGCACGCTCGGATGTGCCGCGCGCACGGCCCGCACCGGGTCGACGTCCCAGCCGGGCGCGATCTTGAGCTTGATCCTGCGGTAGCCCTCGTCGACCCGCAGCCGCACCTGCGCGAGGAGGTCGTCGACGGTGGGTTCGATGCCCAGCGACACCCCCGCCTCGACGCTGCCGCGCGTGCCGCCCAGGGCGTGCGCGAGGGAGGTGCCCTCGGCGGCCGACCACAGGGCCCAGGCGGCGATGTCGAAGCCGGCGCGGGCGAAGTGGTTGCCCCGGACCCGGCCGAGCGTCGCGGCCAGGTCCGCCGGGTGCTCCCAGTCGGTACGCAGGACCAGCGGCGCGAGGTGGTCGCGGGCGACCGCCCAGCAGCTCTCGACGGTCTCGGCGGAGTAGAACGGGCCGCTCGGCGACGCGATCTCGCCCCACCCGACGGCGCCGTCGGTGTCGGTGAGCGCGACCAGGATGTGCTCCAGCTCCCGTTTGGCGTGGGAGCTGGTCTGGAACCGGTGCACGAGCGGCAGCCGTACCCGGCGTAGCTCCACCGCCTCGATCCGCCTCACGCCGTCACCTCGCCGTGCCGGCGGTCCCCGGCCGGCTCGTGGGCGGCCCCTCCGCCTCGCCTGCGGTCGGTCACGGTTCCTCCTGGTAGAGATCGAGTTCGGCGGCGAGGGCGTCGCGCTCGCGCAGGCGGCGGCCGGCCCCCTTCGAGCTGGCGATGGTCAGGGTGGCGAGCAGGTGCAGGGCGAGCACCACGGAGGTGGGGGAGTTCGCGTAGGAGGCGCTGTCGGTGCCGATGACGATGCGGACGGCGGCGGTCTCGGCCAGCGGCGCGTCCTCGGCGTCGGTGACGAGGACCAGTTGACCGCCGTGGCGGACGTAGGCGGAAGCGACGTCGATGGTCTCGCGCCGGTAGCGCGCCATGCAGACGGCCACGAGCAGGTCGCCCTGGCGGATGTCGCTGAGCACGTCGAGGGGCCGCAGTGCCGCGCCGTCGACGAGGTGGACGCCGGAGAGCCCGGCGCTGAGGTCGGCGGCGAGCAGGGACGCGAAGCCGAGCGACTTGCCGTGGCCGAGCAGGTACCGCCGGCGGGCCGACACGATGAGCGCCGCGGCCCGCTCGATGGCGTCCTGCTCGGCGGCCCACGCCAGCGCCTTGGCGAACTCGGTGCGTTGCTGCTCCAGGACCCGCTGTTTGAGCACCTGCGCGGACCTGCGCTGCACGTTGCGGTCGAAGCGCTCCGAGGGGGTCGATCTCTTCGTGGTCATGCCCTCAATCCTGTGCGAACAGGTAGCTGACGCGGCCGGGGGTGTCGGCCCGCCGCGCGACGCCGACGAGCCGCCCGCCCGCGGCGAACCGGCCGGCCAGCGCCAGGCGTAGCCGCGCCCGGTCGTCGGGCCTCCGTGCGGCGGTACGGTCGTCGGCGGGCGAGTCGACGGCCGCGTGCCCGTGCCCCGGCGCCCAGGTGCTGCCCCCGGGGCGGTCGAGGTCCCACCGGACCAGGACCCGGTCGCTGTCGCCGTCGTCGTAGAAGTCGGGCAGGAAGCGGATCCCGACGGCGCCCAGCACGTTCAGGTTGAAGTGGACGTTGCGCAGCGCGTACGGGTCGAAGGTCCACCGCATCGTGTGCACGCACGCGCGTCGTGCGACCTCGGCTTGGGCGTGCTTGAGCAGGCGTCCGACGCCGCGCCCCTGCGCCCGCGCGTCGACGACGGCCGCCTGCGAGTAGTGGTAGAGCTCGCCGTGCTCGACGCCGGTGAAGCCGTAGCAGAAGCCGACGAGGGAGCCGTCCTCGTCGAACGCGCCGACCGCGGTCCCCGCGTTCTCGCCCAGCGCGGCCAGGAGGCGGGGGCTGACGGCGTGCTCGGGGCCCTCGTAACCGAAGACGCTCCGGTAGAGCGCCGATGCCGCCGTCCACTCGGCGAGCCCGGCGAGGTCACGCGCCACGATCCCTTGCGTGTCAGCGGTCATCAGCCACTCCCTTGCAATGATAGCGATCGTATGTTGCCCATGCTGCCGCTGATCGCGCCCGTTGACAAGGTGTCCGGGTGAATCATATGGTCCGCATATGCCGTCCTCAGGATCCAGCGCCGCGCTCGACGCGCTGCATCGCTACACGCTGCACGAGTCGCCGACCGGTGACCGGCGGGCGCTGGCCGCGCTGGCCGACGTGCTCGACGCCGACGCCGCCCGCGCCGGCTTCGACACCGCCCGGGTGCCGCACCCGAGCGGCGACCATCTGGTCTGGACCCTCCCGGCGCGAGGGGTCCCGGGCGATCCGGTGCTGCTGCTGACCCACTACGACACCGTCTGGCCGGTCGGCACGCTGTCCGGCATGCCGTGGTCCGTCGAGGGGGACGTCGTCCGCGGTCCGGGCGTCTGCGACACCAAGGCCGGGATCGTCGCACTGCTCGCGGCGGCGGCACACGTCGAGCGGCAGGGCGCCCCGCACCCCGAGATCAGGGTCCTCGTCGTCGCCGACGAGGAGATCGGCTCGCCCACCGCCACCGGGCTTGTCCGGGCCGAGGCGGCCCGGGCCCGCGCGGTGCTCGGCCTGGAACCGCCGCACCCCGGCGGCGACCTCAAGACCGGCCGGCGCGGCAGCACCCGGGTCCGCATCGAGGTCACCGGGGTCGAGGCGCACGCCGCGCTCGACCCGGACGCCGGAGTCAACGCCATCGACGAGCTCGTCGACCAGCTCGTGCGGGTCCGCGCGCTCGTGCAGGGCCGGCCGGTCCTGCTCAACACCGGCACCATCGCCGGCGGCGGGCGGACCAACGTCGTGGCCGGCGCGGCCCACGTCGAGCTGGGACTGCGCTTCACCGACCCGGACGACGAGGACGCCGTCCTCGCCGGCCTGAGGTCGCTGCGCCCGGTGCGCGACCGCGCCCGGCTCGACGCCCGGCTGCTCTCGCACCGGCCCACCTGGCGACCGGACGAGGCGGGGCAGCACCTGCTCGACCGGATCGTGCGCGTCGCCGCCGGCCTCGGTCAACGCCTCGCCGGTCGACCGGCGGACGGTGCCGCCGACACCAACACGACGGGTGCGCTCGGCCGCCCCACCGTCGACGGGCTCGCCCCGCCCGGTGGTGGCGCCCACGCCCGGCAGGAGTGGGTCTCGGCGGCCGGCATCGACGCGCGCAGCGACCTGCTGGCAGCGCTGTTCACCGGCCTCCACACCGCGGCCGCGTCCCGTGGGGACGGCGCCTGACCCGGGCGCGCGCCCCCGGCAGCCGTGCCGGCCAGCGCGCCCGCCGCGCGCGGGTCAGCGCGGCCCGGCGCGCCGCGTGCGGATCAGCGCGACCAGGCCCACGGCGATCAGTGCCAGCCCGAGCGCTCCGGCCGCCAGGAGGTAGGTCCCCATGGCGCCGGCGCGGCCGGTCCCGTCGCCGGCGGCCCGGGCCGTCGGCCCGGGCGTGGTGGGCGACGCCGGAGACGGAACGGCCGCCGGCAGCGGATAGCGCCGGACCACGGGCATCGTCCCCGGCGGCTGGTCGGCGGTCTCGGACACGGTGAGCAGGGAGCGCCCGTCGCGGCTGTAGGTGACCGACTCGCCCTGCGGTTCGTCCGGCAGCGCGACGATCCGTGGCGTCCCGCCGGTCAACGCGGTGATCACGTCGCCGTCGGTCACGTCGAACTCGTACGCGTCCGCGTAGGTGCGCAGGACGATCCGGCGCCCGTCCGGTGCGGTGGCGGCGCCGGTGACCGCCGTGCGACCGAGCGCCCCGAACGGGTTGCTCGTCGTGGAGGCCGGCAGCCGGACCTGTCCCACCTTCACCAGCGGTGTCGTCACACCCGGACGCGGGGCGGCGCTCGGGGCGTACAGGTTGGCCGAGTACTTGGAGACGACCACCGGCCGGTCGTCGCCGGTCACGAGCAGGGCCTCCGCGTCGTGCGGGCCGTCCGGATAGGCCATGCGGTACAACACCGGCCGGTCGGCCCCCGGCGGCAGCTTCCACACCGCGATCGTCTGCCGGGACCGGTCGTTGTCGCCGATGTCGGCCACCCAGACCGTGCCGTCGGCGCCGACGGCGAGGTCCTCGGTGTCGCGCGGCCGGGACGGATAGGACACGGTCCGCACGACGGAGCACCGGTCGTCCAGGAAGAAGATGCGGCGGCGGGCCTCGTCGTCCGCGCCGTCGTTGATCATGACGAAGCCGCCGTCCGTCGCGGCCATGCCGGAGATCTCGCTCAGCCGGCCGCCACGCACCTCGCACACCGGCGTCCCGGGGGCCGCAGCGGGTGTCGGGTCGGCCACGGCCGCACCGGGGGCCATCGCGACGGCGAGGACGACGACCGTCCCCGCCGCGACCCGTAGCCTCCGGGGCCCGTTGCCTCGTCGCCTCACCCGCAGTCCCTTCAGTGCCGGTCCGGCCCGTCCAGCGGCGGACCGGCGCGGTTCACGAACCGGTGGCCCACCCCTGCCGGCCGGGCGCCACGCCGGGGGTCGTGACCGGCTGTCGTCCACCCGGCTCCGGTGCGTCGCCGGCCCTCACGTGAGCGGCGTCCGGGCACGTGACCAGGGGATGAGTGTATGACCCGGGGGCGCGGCCCCGGTCACGGCCCGCCGCGCCGCCGACCCGGCCCGCCGCCGTCGCCGCGACCGGAACCGATGGCGCCGCCGTCCGCCCGTACCCGCCCGGAAGGGGCCGGGACCCGCCCGGCACCGGCGGCGTACGCTGCCGCGATGACCGCACCGGCCCGCATCCTCGTCTACGGGGTGTACGGCGCCGGCAAGTCCACCCTGGCGGCGCGGCTGGCCGAGCTGCTCGGGTCACCATGGCACCCGGTCGACGACCTGCTGTGGCAGCCGGGCTGGGTGGAGGTGCCGGTGGCGGAGCAGCGCAGCCGGATCGAGGCGGTCTGCCGCCGCGATCGCTGGATCCTCGACGGGGCGTACCACGGGTGGCGCGACGTGGTGCTGGCGCGCGCCGACCTGGTCGTCGGCCTGGACTATCCGCGCTGGCTCTCCTTCTGGCGGTTGCTGCGGCGTACCGCCCACCGGCTGGTCAGCGGCGAGGAGATCTGCAACGGCAACCGCGAGTCGCTGCGCAGCGTGCTGTCCCGGGAGTCGATCCTGGTGTGGCACGTCACCGCGTTCGGCCGGGCCCGGCGGCGGATGCGCGCCTGGCAGGCCGATCCCGCCGGGCCACCGGTGCTGCTGTTCCGCTCCCCGGCGGCCCTGGAGCGCTGGCTGTCCGAACTCACCCGACGATGAGGACCCGCTCCGGCAAGCCCGGCACGACCGTCGGAACCGGGGGGGATTCCGGGTGACCGTGGCGTCGGCGCCGCCGGCCCGGTGCGGCGTACGGATGGACGGACGCCATTGCCCCGGTCTCGGTGATCACCTAGGTTTCACACGATCGCACCCAGCCGCACCGAGCACTCCCCGGCTCTGGCCAGGCAGCGAGACAGCACCGATCGCGCCGCTCAGTGACTGAGGAGCTCACCGTGGCCCAGCATCCCTCCCGAAGAACGTTCCCCTCCCGGCGGCGAACACCGGCCCGTCTGGTCGCGGCGGTGGCGGCGAGCACCATGCTGCTCGCCGCGGCCCCCGTGTCCGCTGCCGCGGCGCCCTCCGGCGCGCCGCTGTCGGCCACCCGGCAGGCACCCGAGGCGCCGCCCCGCCCGGCGTCCGGCCTGCCGCAGCCCAAGAGCGGGCTCTGGCTGGTGCAGTTGGACAAGCCGTCGTTGGTGGCCGCCACCCGGGGCACCGGGGCGCGCGCCGGCAGGATCGACGCCCGGTCCGCGGCCAGCACCCCCTACGCCAGGGAACTGGCGCAGCGGCAGGACACCGTGGTGGACGAGATGGAGGCCGTCCTGGGGCGCTCCGTGCGGGTCGCCCACACCTACCGGAACGTGGTCAACGGACTGGCGGTGGCGCTCAGCGCGGACGAGGCGGCGCAGCTGTCCGGCCTGCCGGGGGTCAGGGCGGTCGTACCCGACGAGATCCTGGAACTGACGACCGACACCAGCAACGCGCTGATCCAGTCGCCCGCGGTGTGGGAGGGCCGGACGGCGGAGAACGTCGGGACCCGTGGCGAGGGCGCCATCGTCGGGATCCTGGACTCCGGCGTCAACCCCGACCACCCGTCGTTCGCGGCCGTGGACGGTGACGGCTACCGGCACACCAACCCGTACGGTGCGGGCAGGTACGTCGGCGTCTGCGCCCCGAGCCACCCCCAACACAAGGCGATCTGCAACGACAAGCTGATCGGCGCCTGGTCGATGGTCGGCACCGACGCCCGGGACGACAACGGCCACGGCAGCCACACCGCCTCGACCGCCGCCGGCAACCGGCACGAGGCGACCATGACCGTCGGCACCAGCACGCACAAGCTCACCGTCTCCGGGGTCGCGCCGCGGGCCAACGTCATCTCCTACAAGGTCTGCATGGCGATCGGCTGCCTCTCCTCGGCGACGATCGCGGCGGTGGACCAGGCGATCGCCGACGGCGTGGACGTCCTCAACTACTCGATCTCCGGTCGCGACGACCCCTGGAAGGACCTCGTCGACCAGGCGTTCCTGGAGGCGTACTCGGCCGGCATCTTCGTCGCCGCCTCCGCCGGCAACAGCGGCCCGGGCCCCAGCACCGTCGCGAAGACCGCGCCGTGGAACATGTCCGTCGCCGCGGTCAGCCACGAGCGGGTCATCGCCCACCGGCTCGACGTGACGGGCCCGACGCCCGTCCCGGCGGCGCTCACCGGCATCGCCGCCGTGATCGGGGAAGGCTCGCCGAACCCGCCCATCGAGGGTGCGATCCGGTACTCCGGCGCCGTCGACGGGAACAACGTGCAGGCCTGCGTCCCGTTCCCGGTCGCGGCGTTCAGCGGCAGGGTCGCCCTGCTGCCCCGGGGCGGCTGCGACTTCTCCGTGAAGGTCAAGAACGCCACCGCCGCCGGCGCGACCGGCGTGATCGTGCACAACCAGTACAGCGGCCCGCCGATCACCATGGGCGCGCTCGCCGGGACCACCATCCCCGCCGTGATGGTCTCCCTCGCCGACGGGCAGCGGCTGCGCGACCACGCGGCGGCCACCGATGGCTCCGTCACCGTGCGCGTCGACCCCGGCAGCGAGGTGCTGCGCGACGGCGACTGGACCGACGTCGTGGCCGACTTCAGCTCGCGCGGACCCAGCAAGTTCGACATGCTCGCGCCCACCGTGGCCGCCCCGGGGCGCAACATCCTCGCCGCCACCATGGCGACGAAGGACAACCCGGCCCCGTACGCCTTCATGCAGGGCACGTCCATGTCGTCGCCGCACGTCGCCGGTGCCGGCGCGCTGCTGGCGGCGCTGCACCCCGACTGGTCGCCGACGCGGATCCGCTCCGCGCTGGCGGTCACCGCGGACCGCGACGGGGTCGTCAAGGAGGACGGCCGCACGCCGGCCGACGCGTTCGACATGGGCTCCGGCCGGATCAACCTGGCCCAGGCCGCCCGGACCGGCATCGTGCTCGACGAGACCGCCGCGAACTTCGTCGCGGCCAATCCCGACGCCGGTGGCGACCCGCAGACGCTGAACCTGCCGGCCGTGGTGGAGCACCACTGCCTCAAGGTCTGCACCTTCACCCGGACGGTGTCCAGCGTGGCCAAGGTGGCCGCGACCTACCAGGTCACGCCGCAGGCCCCGGCCGGCGCGCGGATCACGGTCGCGCCGGCGCAGTTCACCCTGGCGCCCGGCGCCAGCCAGGAGCTGACCATCACCCTGGACGTCACCGGGACCCCCCGCAAGAGCTGGCTCTTCGGTGCGATCGACCTGACCACCGACGCCCGGCACGCGCCGGACGGGCAGCCGATCGCCCAGGCGCACTTCCCGGTCGCCGTCCTTCCCGCGGCCCCGGACCTGACCGTGGACAAGACCGCGCTCAGCTCCAGCATGGACGTCGCGCAGAACGAGACCCACACGGTCAAGGTGGGCAACGCCGGCGGCGCCGAACTGACCTGGCGGGCGACCGGCGACGGCGACGACTGCGACTGGCCGACCTGGGTCAAGGTGACCCCGGCGCAGGGCACGCTGGGCGCGTTCACAAGCCAGGACATCCAGATCACCCTCGACTCGACCGGCCTGGACGACGGTGGCGTGTTCAAGGCGAACCTCTGCCTGGCCAGCAACGACCAGGACCAGCCGACGACGACGATCGCGCTGGAACTGACGGTGGTGCCGGTACCGAAGATCGAGGTGGCGCCCAAGTCGATCTCCGCGCGGCAGCCGGCCGGGCTGGTCACCAGCCAGAAGTTCGCGGTACGCAACGCCGGGCACGGCGTGCTGGACTGGCGGCTGGACGACCCGGACGCCGGGCCGGACGACGAGCGGATCCGGCTCCTGCGTAACGGTGTCCTGCTGATCCCGAACTCGGCGAGCGCCACCCGTGGGGTGATGGCGTTCGATCCGCAGACCGGAAAGCAGATCGACCCGCAGTTCATCCCGCACTTCAAGTTCGACCCGACCAGCAACCTCTACACGCCGTTCCAGGTCATCGCCAAGCCGGACGGCAGCGGCTTCCTCATGTCCGACCAGCTCAACTCGGTGATCACCGAACACGCCCTGGACGGCAGCTTCCGGCGCGTCTTCGCGCCCGCCGGCGGCGTGGACGATCCGAAGATCATGACCAACACCCGGGGTATCGCGCTCTCGCCGCGCGGCACCGTGCTGGTGACGGTCGCGTCCCAGAGCAACGCCAACTCGGTGGTCGAGTTCGACGCCGACGGCAAGTACCTGGGCACGTTCGTCGCGCCGGGGACCGACGGGCTGAAGGGACCGTGGGGCATCCTGTTCCGCGGCGACGACATGCTCGTCTCGGGCAGCGACAGCGACGCCATCCACAGCTTCAAGAAGGACGGCTCCGCCGCCAACGCCCGCTTCTTCGAGGGGCTGAGCTGGCCCGGTCAGCTCGCGGAGATGCCGAACGGCAACGTGCTCGCGGCGAGCTGGGGCAGCGGCTCCGCCCCCGGGGTCTGGGAGATGGACCGCGACGGCAAGCTGATCGGCGTCTACACGCCGCCCGGCGGCAGCGGTTACCAGGGTGTTTACCCGCTCGGTAACGGCAACATCCTGACCACCAGCTCCAAGGGGGTCCACGAGATCGACCGCTCCGGCCGCCTGGTCGAGGTCGAGAACGACAAGGGCGCAGCCCGGTTCATCACCCACGTCCGGCTGCCCGACCTGCAGCCGTGCGTGACGCCCGACGAGGTGCCGTGGCTGACGGCGTCGCGGACGTCGGCCGGCACCGGCGCCGGCAAGTCCACCGAGGTGACGCTCTCGATGGACAGCACCGGCCTGGCCGCCGGTACGTACCGGGCCCAGCTCTGCGTCACCAGCGACGATCCGTCGAACCGGCTGTCGACGCTGCCCGTGACGCTCGAGGTCACCGACCAGACCTGCGCCCAGGTCGTCAGCGGTGAGCGTCGGGGTCCGCTGCCGGTCAACGGTGGGGTGACCTGCCTCGCGCCGGGTGCCACGGTGTTCGGGCCGGTCAACGTCGCGAAGGGCGCGGGCCTGATCGCGCTCGGCGCCAGCGTCAGCGGCCCGGTGACCGCCACCGGGGCCACGGTGGTGGAGCTGACGGGCAGCACGGTCGACGGCCCGCTGTCGGTCTCCGGCGTCACCGGTGCGGTGCTGATCAGCGGGACGCGGGTTACCGGTCCGGTCAGCGTGGTCGAGAGCCGCACCGGCGGTACGCCGGTCGTCGTGTCGGGCAACCGGATCGACGGGCCGCTGCGGTGCGTCGGCAACCAGCCGCCACCGGTGGACAACGGGGTGGCCAACACGGTCAGCGGCCCGACGTCCGGCCAGTGCCGCGGGTGGTGAGCGGACAGTCCCATCCGGCCCGTCGGTGACGTGGCCAGGCCCGCCGGTGCGGTCGCGACGGCGACCGCACCGGCGGGCCGCCGTCCTCGGCGGCGGCCCCTCCCGCCGCAAGCGCCGCGGCCTGACGCGCGGCCAGCGCCGACCCGGCCCCCGCGCGTACGCCCGGGTGCGGGAGATCCCGCGCGGTGAGTACCCGGGCTCACGTCCCGCGGCCCCGGCTCCGCGAGGCTGTACGGCATGACCTCGTCGACACCCGCCGCCCGGTCCCGGTACGCCCTCGTGCTCCTGACGGTGGCCTGGGTGGTGGCGTGCCTGGCATTGCTGTGGTGGTTGTTCACCATCGGCATGCAGGGGTGGGCCGACCACCACTCGAACGGTGGCGGGCGCTCGGCGGAATTCGGGCGCCGCTCCGCCCGGGCGCTGCTGTTGCTGGCGGCGACGGCGGCGGGCGGGCCGGCCGTCATCGCGCTGGTGGCGTTCGGCTGCCGGTACCGCCGCACCGGGCTGGTCTACCTGCTCCTGGCCGTCGTGGCCGCGGCGGCGCTGGCGCCGGCGGTCGTGGATGCCGCGCGCACCCTCCGGCCGCCGGCCGCGCCGCTCCCGGCGCCGACGACCTGCCAGGAGCACAGCGGCGGTGACAGTCGCTGCCCGGGCGGCTGAGCGACCCGGTGGTGCGGTTGCGGACCGTCGCCCGTGGCCCTTCGCCGTGGCGGAGCGGATGGTCGACAGATCTATTTGCGGCTATGTATCGTCACAGGCTCGACCGGCGCACCGACCGCAGGGAGCACGCGATGGACCACCTCGACCCACCCGCGTGCTGTGGCGACGGACCGGTAGCCGCCGGTGTCGACCGCCGCGCGGTGCTGCTCGGCGCCGCCCTCGGCGCGGGCGCCCTGGCCGGGCTGGCCGTCCCGGGCCGCGCGTACGCCGCCCCCGCCATCTACCACCCCTTCTCCGGGTATCCCGTCACCGGCACCTGGCAGGAGCACCTGAACCGGGGTTCGCTCGGCGGCGTCGACTTCGGCATGCCGGTCGGCACCCGCCTGCCCGCCTGCGGCGCCGGCACCGTCCAGAACATCCCGTACAACGGCACGGGTGGGCACACCGTCACCATCCACCACGCGGACGGGTACCGCAGCCAGTACATGCACCTGTCGCAGTTCCTGCTCGGCAACGGCGCGGCCGTCGCCAGCGGCACCGTCGTCGGCCTCTCCGGCGGCGCCGCCGGAGCGCCGGGCTCGGGATCGTCCACCGGGCCGCACGTCCACTGGCACATGATCAACCCGGCGGGCGTACGCATCAACCCGCTGGCCTACATCGGGCAGAACCCCGCACCCGGGCGGCTGCCCAAGACCTCCACCGAGCAGGACGGCGTCCCCGGCGCCATCTTCTACCAGCGCATGCAGAACTGGCTGCGGCTCACCGCCGGATACACCGGACCGATCGACGGCGCGCCCGGGCCGAACACCTACGCCGCCCTCCAGCGGGCCATGCGGGCCTACGGCTACACCGGGCCGATCGACGGCCAGCCCGGCCCGAACACCTGGCGTGCCGTGCAGCGCCTCGCCTCCGGCCACGGCTACACCGGCCCGATCGACGGGGTCATGGGGCCCAACTCGTGGCGCGGCTTCGCCCGCTTCCTCAACCAGGACAGGTGGGACTGACCGCGAGCGCCGACCTTCTCGACGACTTCGTGCGGGCGGACCGCGACCGTGCCCTGGGCACGTACGGCATCCACGTCCACCGCGAGGGCCACCCGCCCGTGGCACACCGCTTCCGGTCCGACGACCGGGTGAACCTGTACTCCGTCGCCAAGACGTTCACGTCCGTGGCCGTGGGGCTGGCCGAGGCGGAGGGGCGGCTGAGCCTCGACGACCGCCTCCTGGACCACCTGCCCGAGCTGCGGCCGATCGCCGCCGACGGGCTGGGTGCCGTCACGCTCCGTCAGTTGCTGACGATGACCAGCGGCACCAGCCACCGCTGGTTCGCCGACGAGCGGATCACCGCCGCCGACCTGCTCCACGAGATCGTCGCCGCGCCGCTCGCCGCCGCGCCCGGGACCCGCTTCGCGTACACGGGTTCGGGGCCGTACGCCCTCGGCCGGGTGATCGCCCGGGTCACCGGGGCCGACCTGCGCTCGTTCCTGCTGCCGCGCCTGTTCGCGCCGCTGGACCTGCACAACCCGGCCTGGCACGCGTGTCCGCTGGGTCACCCGCTCGCGGAGAGCGACCTCTTCCTGCGTACGGAGGAACTCGCGCGGTTCGCCCAGCTGCTGCTGCAGGAGGGCCGGTGGAACGGCCGGCAGGTGCTGCCCGCGCCGTACGTGCGGCGGATGACGGGGGAGCGGGTCGACACGAGCGCCGTCACGTACGGCGAGCCGTACACCCACGGATACGGGTTGGGCGTGTGGATCGACCGAGCCGACACGTACCGGTTGGACGGCCGCTACCGGGATGCGGGCCAGTGCTCCGGCCTTCAGGCCGGGGGTGAAGGCCCGCGCTGGGAGGGCCGCTAGGCCCGAGCAGTGTCTGATCCGGGACGGTTCTGTTGCTCGATGTACTGCTTCACGACGCTCAGTGGCGCCCCGCCGACGGAGCCCGCGAAGTACGAGCCTGACCAAAGCTTGTTGGCCCGGTAGTAGTGCCGCACAAGGTCGGGGAACTCCTGCCGAAGTCGGCGTGAGGACACTCCCTTCAGGGAGTTGACCAGCCGGGCCACCGCGACCTTGGGCGGGAAGTTGACCAGGAGATGCACGTGGTTGTTCTCGCCGTTGAACTCGACCAGCTCGGCTTCGAAGCTCTGGCACACGTCCCGCATGATGGTCTCCATGCGGGTCAGGTGCCGGTCGGTGAACACCTCGTGCCGGAACTTCGTCACGAAGACCAAGTGGACGTGCATCGCGAAAACGCAGTGCCTGCCAGTGCGGATGCCTGCAAGTTCAGCCATAAACCAAGATGGTACGGTGCTTGTCGTGCAGTTCCGTTACCAGTTCCGCGTGTATCCCACGCCCGGTCAGCAGATCGAGCTGGCGCGGGCGTTCGGGTGCGCGCGGGTGGTGTTCAACGACGGGCTGCGGCTGCGCCAGCAGGCCCGGGAGGCGGGTGGGAAGTACCTCTCCGACGGGGAGCTGTCCCGGCGTCTGATCACCGAGGCCAAGCGGACTCCCGAGCGGGCGTGGCTGGGCGAGGTGTCGGCGGTGGTGTTGCAGCAGGCCTTGGCGGACCTGAACACCGCGTACCGGAACTTCTTCGCCTCGGTCACCGGCAAGCGCAAGGGCCGGAAGCTGGCCGCGCCCCGGTTCCGGTCACGGAAGGACAACCGGCAGGCCATCCGCTTCACCAAGAACAGTCGGTTCAAGGTTCTCGACAACGGCCGGCTGCGGCTGCCGAAGATCGGCGACCTCACGGTCCGCTGGTCGCGGACGTTGCCGTCGGACCCGTCCAGCGTGACGGTCATCCGGGACGCGGCGGGCAGGTACTTCGCGTCGTTCGTGGTGCAGACCGCCGAGGACGAGATGCTGCCGCCGGTCGACGTCGAAGTGGGCATCGACCTGGGCCTGACGCACTTCGCGGTCCTCTCAGATGGCACGAAGGTGACCACCCCGAAGTTTTTGCGCCGGGCGGCCCGCAAGCTACGCCGGTTGCAGCAGGATCTCTCCCGCAAGCAGCGGGGCAGCGTGAATCGGAAGAAAGCCGTCGTGAAGGTTGCCCGCGCGCATGCGCGGGTGGCCGACACCCGGCGGGACTGGCAGCACAAGCTCTCGACACGGATCATCCGCGACAACCAAGCGGTGTACGTGGAGGACCTTGCTGTTGCTGGCCTCGGCCGCACGAGGCTGGCCAAGTCGGTGCACGACGCCGGGTGGGCCCGCTTCATCGCCATGCTGGAGTACAAGGCCGCCCGGTACGGCAGGGCGTTCGGCCGGGTGGACCGCTGGTTCCCGTCCACCCGCATGTGCTCCGACTGCGGCCGGATCGGCGAGAAGATGGCGCTGAACGTCCGGGAGTGGGACTGCCCATGCGGGGCTGTCCACGACCGGGACGTCAACGCCGCGAAGAACATCCTGGCCGCCGGACAGGCGGACAGGCTAAACGACCGTGGAGCGCAGGTAAGACCGGCATTCGTGCCGGCACCGCGCAGGGAAGCGGTAACCCACCCGGACGTTGCGCTTTCCACGCGCAGCGTGGAGGGAGTCTCCGTCCTCTAGGGCGGAGAGGATGTCAAGGCCAGTACGTGGTGGTCAGCCCCCGCGCGCCGGACCGCCGTCACGGTGACCGCGCACGCGGAGCGCGACGAGGAGCTGCTCACCGCGATCCACGAGCTCGTCGTCGCGCGGTGCTGACGCGCCGGTGCCGTCCACCCGGCGGGCGGACGGCACCGGCCGCGGTGGTCAGCAGCGTGGCACGCCGGGAATGAAGCCGTCGTGGCCGGTCAGGACGTACGCGTCGGAGACGTACCGGTTGGTGCCGATCCGGTCCCAGACGTTGCTCGTGCCGTAGGGGCCGGTCACCGTGGTGCCGACGGCCTGGCAGTAGATGCTGACGGTCGCGCCGTCGGCGACGGAACCCACGACGGCGTAGCCGGTACCGGGCCCGGAGCGCACGTTGAGGCTCACCCCCTCGGTGTTCACCGTGCCGGAGCCGACGCCGGTCTGCTGATTCACCAGCTGCATGTAGTACGACCAGTTCCAGTTCGGGCCCGGGTCGGTGTGGGTGGCCCCGGGGACCTCGTGGTGACCGATGATGTGCGTCCGCGTCTTGGGGATGCCGTACTTGTTGGCGAGGCTGCGGGTGAGCGTCGCGGACGCCCGGTACATCGCGTCGGTGAACCAGGCCGCGTTGTCGACGTACCCCTCGTGCTCGATGCCGATGGACTGGGTGTTGTAGGTCCAGTTGCCGGCGTGCCAGGCGATGTCCTTCTCCCGCACCGACTGGGTGACCGCCCCGTCGGAGGAGCGGAACGTGTAGTGCGCGCTGGCCTGGGCGGCCGGGTTCTGGAACCAGCTGATCGAGCCGGCGTAGCTGCCCTGCGTCACGTGGATGACGATGTACCTGACGGAGTGGCTGGTGGGTCGGCTGGCGACGGTGTAGTTGCTGGTGCTCGCCGGTGCCCACGCGGCCGGCCCGTAGTCGGTGCTGAGGATGCCGGGCCCGTCCGATTCGCCGCCCGGCAGGTCCCGATCCGGTGCCACCTGACGGCCGGCAACCCGCGCCACCCCGGTGTGACCGGTGTCGAAGCCGGCGCCGAGCAGGTCGTAGACGGCGTCCGCGTAGAGGCGGGCGAGCGACGGGCTGGCCGCGCCGCCGTAGCGGGCGACCGCGGCGTACCACTCGTCGACGTCGTCGCGCTCGGCCGCGCTCAGGCCGGCCTGGTCGGCGTAGGAGCGCAGGACGGCGGCCGCTCCGGCGACGTTCGCGGCGGCGTCGGCGCGCAGCGCGGCACGGCTGAGCCCGGTCAGCGTGGCCGCCTCGTCCAGGGTGCGCAGCTTGGGGTTGCTGACCAGGTGCATCATGCCGTAGCCGCCCGCCGCGCTGGGTGCGCCGCCGTGCCCGTCCAGGCGGGTCTCGGCGTAGCCGAGGGCGACGAGCAGGTCGCGGGGGACGTCGTACCGGCCGGCGGCGGTGTCGAAGGCGGTGGCCAGCCGGGCGGCCGCCGGTGGGGCCCCCTCCGGGGCGGCCGACACGGGCGCGGCGGCCAGGGCTGATTCGGCAGTCAGGAGCAGGGTCGCGGCCAGCATGGCGCTGAGCAGCCCACGCCTGCGTCGCGCGGCGAGTCGAGCAGTCATCTGCACCCCTCACAATATTCGCCAATGTCGATGAGGATCGGCGGGTGGCGGTAACGTACACCGCGACGGACGGCGATGTAAATGCCTTCCGTAGCGATGCGGCGAGGTGGCGGAAACCTTCAACCCCGGTGCGCCGGGCGCCTCCGGTGGAACTGCCGTGCGGTGTGGACGGGCGGGAGGCGGGCGGCCCCGGCCGGGGCGGGATAGGGCCTGGCGGGTCCGGTGCCCGCACCGGTATGCTCCCCGCCGATGACGACTTCCTCTCTCACCAGATCGGAGGCCCGGTTCGCGCAAGGTGAGTGCTGATGCACTCCCGACCCGCGAGTCCGGACCTTCGTCCGTCCTTCTGGCCGCACGTGCGCGAATTCGCCGTGCCGCCGTCCATGATCGAGGTTGCCACCGCCCGTCGGGCCGTCGGTGACTGGGCCGGGGCGTGCGCCGCCGCCCGCGTCGACGCCGATGTCGACCTGCGCTCCGTGGCCCGTACCCACGGTCGGGAACTCGCCGACCGGATCCGCGCCGACCTTCGCCACCTGGCTCCCGACCTGCTGCGCTGGCATCTGCCGAGGATCGCGCCCGACGGGCTGCTGCGCCCCGGCCTGACCATTGCGCTGGCCCGCTACGACCGGGGCGGACACCCCGCCGACACGGTGCACCTCGTGGTCCGGACGCCACCGGCCTGGGCCGACGCCGGTCAGCGGTTCAGCCTGGCGCTGTGGGACGGCTCCCGCTCCGGCTCCGGGCCCTGTCGCCATCCGCACCCGCACCCCGACCGCCGGTTCCGTCTCGACCTGCACCGCCACCTGTGGGACGCGCGGCGGGCCGGTGAGCTGCGCGTCCGGTCGGGGGCGGACCGGCCGCCCGAGGACGACCCCTGCGCCGTCGTACCGGAACCGCTGGGGACGGCCGGGCGACGGCGGGGCTGGGCGGTGCAGAGGTGGCCCGCCGAGGCAGCCATCCTGCTGCGCGCCGAGGGAAGGGCCGGTGGTCCGGTCGTCGTACGGGTCGGGGCGCGACGCCACCTCATGCTGGAGGTGGCGGCCGGAGACGGTCCCGGCCCGCCCGAGGTGCGGACAGCGTCGTCGCCCTCGCGGAGCCGCGTCGGGACGGGCGGGTCCACGCCGGTGTTGCCCGACGCCGCGACCTGGGTGTCGCCGGACCTGGAACTGCTCCGCAGCGGGCTGATCGAGGCCGACCGGCTGCATCCGCTGGTCGCGTCGGCCCTGGCGCCCGGCCGCCCGGCGGGGACCGCGCCTCCGACGACGGACCGGGCGCAACAACCGCGCCGGGTGCGGTGCCGGGGAGCCTGGCACCGGATCGGCCTGGCCGGCGGGACGCTCGTCGCGCTGGACCACGACCCGGCCGAGGTGCGCCGGGAGGAACTCCTGGCCGCGTTGACCGGCACCCCGCTGCCCTGCCTCCAGGCGATCGACGAGGCGCACCGCCACCCGGAGTGCCTCCCCGAGGTCCGGGCCCGACTGGACCACGGCGACACCGCCGGCGCGCTCGCCGTCGTCGAGGCCCTGCTCGGACCCGATGCGCGGGTGCGCGACGGGGCGCTGCGGAACGAACTCGAGACGGCCGCACTGCGGCGGGTCACGTACGGGCTGTTCCGGGCGGGACTGGCCGGGATCGGCCCCGGCCCCGCCACCGCCGAGCGTCGCCGTACCCGCGACCGCCGCTCGCGTCCGCGCCACGGAATCGCCCGCTGACCGAGGGCCTCGGCCCCGCACCACCTCGCTCTTCCACGCCACGAGAAACCACAGGTGATCACCATGCCCCTTGCCGTCGACCGGACCTCCGACCCGCAGCTCGCCGTCGCCGCCGAACTGCTCTCCCTGTTGCGCGACACCACCACCGAACCCCGATCCGACACGCAGCTGGAGGCACTGACCCTGGCCGTGGCCGCCGACCTGCCCGTGCTGTTGTGGGGTGAACCGGGGATCGGCAAGACCGCTGCCCGGACACAGCTCGCCGAGGCGCTGGACCTGCCGCTGACGACCGTCGTCGCCAGCGTCCACGAGCCGTCCGACTTCTCGGGACTGCCGATCGTCGGTGACGACCCCGCGACGCAGGGCGTCCCGATGGCGCCGCCGGACTGGGCCGTACGCCTCGTCCGGGCCGGCCGCGGGCTGCTGTTCCTGGACGAGCTGTCCACCGCCCCGCCGGCCGTCCAGGCCGCCCTGCTCCGCCTCGTGCTCGAGCGGCGGGTGGGCGCGCTGCGGCTGCCGCCCGGCATCCGGATCGTGGCCGCCGCGAACCCCCGATCCTCGGCGGCCGACGGCTGGGAGCTGAGCCCGCCCCTGGCCAACCGCTTCGTCCATCTCCAGTGGGTCCACGACCACGAGGTCGTGGTACGCGGCCTGGGCGGTACCTGGCCCCGGACCGCGCTGCCCCGGCTGCACCCCGAAAGGTTGCCGGAGGCCGTCGCCTTCGCCCGGCGCGCGGTGTGCGGGCTGCTGTCGGCCCGCCCCGCGCTCGTACACCGGCTGCCCGGCAACGAGACCCGCCGGGGCGGCCCGTGGCCCTCGCCCCGTAGCTGGGAGATGACCCTGCGCCTGATCGCCTTCGCGACCGCGGCGGGCACCTCCCGGGAGGTGCTCTCGATGCTGGTACGGGGCACGGTGGGCGACGGCCCGGGGCTGGAACTGCTCGCCAGCATGGACCGGATGGACCTTCCCGACCCCGAGACGTTGTTGGCCGACCCGGCGGCTGCGGTCCTGCCCGAGCGGGGCGACCTGCGGCAGACCGTGCTGGACGGCGTGGTGGAGGCCGTCCGGGGGCGCCCGGAGAGGGGGCGCTGGGACGCCGCGTGGGCGCTGCTGGTCCGGGCGCTGGAAACCGGCCCGCCGGACCTGGTGGTCGTTCCTGCGAGCACGCTCGCCGCCCTGCGCCGCGAGGACTGGGACGTGCCGGCGGCGATCGAACGGCTCGCCGGGGCGGTGTCGGTGTCCCGGCGAGCCGACCAGGCCCGGCTCGCCGCCGCCGGGAGCGGCCGGTGAGCCCGGGCCCGGGGACGCTGGACCGTGAGAAGCTCTTCGCCGCCCGGCTGCACGCCGTCCGGGTCCGGCCCTACCTGGCGTCGGCGCTGTTCGCCCTGCACCTGGTGGAGTCCCGCCGGGTGCCGACGATGGCGGTGGACAGGCACTGGCGGTGCTACGTCTCCCCGGTGTTCGTGGACCGGACCCCGGTCGAGGAACTCGCGGGGGTGTGGGTGCACGAGGTCTCGCACCTGCTCCGCGACCACCACGGGCGCAGTGACCGGGTCGCGCGGGAACGGGGACTGACCGGGCCGGGGGAGCGGCTACGGATGAACATCGCCGCCGACTGCGAGATCAACGACGACGTGTTCGGCGACGGGTTGACCCGGCCCGACGGCATCGTGGACCCGGCGACGCTGGGGCTGCCCGAGGGGGAGCTGATGGAGGACTACCTGCGACAGTTCCGGCTCGGGCCGCGCACGCAGGGGCTGGTCTGGCTGGACTGCGGCAGCGGCGCCGACGGGGCGGAGCGGGAGTGGGACCTGGGGCCGGACGGCGCGCAGGGCCTCAGCGCGCAGGAACGCGACGCGGTGCGGTTCCGGGTGGCGGAGGGCATCACCGGGCGTCCCGGGGACGTCCCGCAGGGCTGGCGGAGGTGGGCGGAGGAGGCGTTCCACCCGCCCCAGCCGTGGCGGGACCTGCTGGGGGCGGCGATCCGCTCGGCCGCCTCCGGCGCGGGCGCGGGCGAGGACTACACGTACGGCCGGCCGGCGCGGCGTTCCGCCGGCGTTCCCGGCGTCGTCCTGCCCAGCCTGCGGCGCCGGCCCCCTCGGGTCTGCGTGGTCGTCGACACCTCCGGGTCGGTCAGCGACGCCGAACTGGGCAGCGCGCTGCTCGAGGTCGCGGCGATCTCCCGCGCCGTGGGCGGCCGGCGTGACCTGGTCAGCGTGCTGTCCTGCGACGCGGCGGCCCGGACCGTGCACCCGCTGTGCCGCGCCGAGGAGATCCCGTTGGTGGGCGGGGGCGGGACGGACCTGCGTACGGGCTTCGCCCGGGCCTTGCGGACCCGGCCCCGCCCGGATGTCGTCGTGGTCCTGACCGACGGGCAGACGCCCTGGCCGGCCGCGCAGCCACCCTGCCGCACGGTGGTCGGGCTGTTTCCCCGCCGGCACACGTACTCCGGATCGTGGAACGAGGACGATCCCGAGTACGTGCCGGCCGCACCACCCGAATGGGCGCGGGTGGTGGTCATCGGGTAGGCACGCAGGCCGGGACGGCGTCACGAACCGCCGAGGCGGGGCGTGACCGGACGGACCTCGACCGGGGCGCCCGGCCGCCCGCCCGCGCGCGAGCGGTACTCGGGGACGCCCACGCAGGTGAAGAGCAGCGCCGCGAGGCCGTCCGGCTCGCCCAGCAGCCCCGGGACGTCCGAGTCGAGGAAGGTCATGCCGGAGGCGCCCGCGCCCAGGGCGTACGCCGCGAGGTGCAGCCGGCCCTCGACGAGCCCGGCGGCGAGCTGGGCGTCGCGGTAGCCGCGGTCGTCGAGGGCCGACAGCGGCGCGGCGGCGACGACGACGTAGGCGGCGTCGCCGGCGAGCGCCTGGTCCAGGCAGACCCGGAGCAGCTCGCCGCGCAGGTCACCGGCGCGCAGCGGCGTCGACAGGTCGGGCCACCGGTAGAGGCCGGGCGACACCCCGTCGACCCCGTGCACGGCGACCCAGTGCGGCACCGGCACGCCGCGCAGGGCCGCGGCCAGGGGCCATTCCAGCAGGGCGCGCGGCAGCGTCCGGGACCTGTCCATCCGCCGCTGCGAGCCGCGCCGGCGGACGACCTCGTCGAGCGGGTCGGACGGCGGGTACGCCGGCAGCGGCTCCGCCGACGGCCAGGGCGCGCCGAGCTCGTCCCGCTCGCCCGCGCGCTGGGCGGCGGTGCACAGCGGCAGCTCGACCGGGGGCAGCTCACCGGGGAGCGCCGGCCCGGTGGGCCCGATCGCCGGATCGCCGTCGCCGAACGACAGCAGGGCCAGCGGGTACTCGTGCACCCCGTCCGCGCCGACGAGCGCGCGCACGGTGGCGTCCGGGAAGAGCGACCGCAGCCGCGGCGACAGGCCGGCGCTGTCGGCGGCCGCCGACAGTTGGGACAGCAGCGTGCCGGCGTCCCAGTAGAGGTGCCGCCAGCCGCGTTCGGCGTAGCGCCACCCCGTGCGCCACGGCACGCCCGTGACCACCAGCGTCGTGACCGCCCCGGTCGCGGCGGGAGCCACCTGGACGAGCGCGTGCCGCCGCGCGTCGTACCAGTGCACGCCGTCCGGCACCCCCGCGACGCCCCGGGTGCTCGCGTAGACCTCCAGCGGGAAGCGCGCCCCGGCCGAGCCGGCGGCGCGGTAGAGGAAGGGGCGGCCGTTGCGCTCGGCGGTGCGCACGACGCCGGCGCCCAGGAAGAGCACGCGGCCCAGCTGCGCCGCGTCGAGGGGCTGCGCGGGGGACGCGACGCCGGCCAGCACGGCGGTCGCGGGGACGCCGGGGTCGGGCAGGTCGCGTGGCAGGGCGAGGACGGCCGGACCGTCCGGGTAGCCCTTCATGGGCGGCGGCAGGGTTTCGGGGTCGTTCGGGACGAGGTCGTGGCGGACGCGCGGATCGTCCACGGGCACGTCCCACTCGCGGCTCGGCTCGTAGGACGTCAGCCGGTGCAGCAGCCCGGCGCCGGTGTCGAGGTCCATCCGGCCATCCTGCCAGCGCGGAGCGCCGGGCGGTGGCCCCCAGAGCGGTCGCGCGTCGGCGCGGGGACCGCCGGGCGGCCGGGGTGGCGCGGCGGAGCCGCCGCCGGCTCAGCCGCTCTCCACCTCGGCGGCGTACTCGCTCAGCGCGATCCGGTTCGGCAGGCCCGTCTTGCCGAGCAGGCTGGACACGTGCCGTTCCACGGTGCGCGGGGACAGGTGCAGCCGACCGGCAATCTCCCGGTTGCTCAGCCGCCCGACCAGCAGCCGCAGCACCTCGAACTCCCGCACCGTCACGCCCACCGACCGCAGGCCGGAGGGGATGTCGCCCGCACCGGAGCGGCGCTGCGTCATGCGTACGCCCGCCTGCCGCAGCAGGGCCCGGCAGGCGCTGGCCACGGCCGGCACGTCGCTGCGGTGGAAGTGCTCCTCGGCGGCGCGCAGCCACTGCACCGGCATCCCCCACCCGTCGGCGAGGGCCGACTCGCACACCAGCCGCAACGCGAGGTGCCGGCCCATCGCGTACGGCGCCCCGGCCCGCATCGCCTCCGCCGCCGCCTCCGCCGCCTCCTCCGGCCGACCCGACCGGCCGAGCAGCACCGCCTTCGCGAAGAGGGCGAACTGCAGGTCCCAGCGCAGCCTGCTCGCCGAGTCGCCCTGCACCGCCTCGTACGCCGGCCAGCCGGCCTCGCCGGACATGACCTGGAGCAGCAGGTGCAGGCCGTGCCGGCCGGAGAGGTGGAAGACCGTCGGACTCTGCGCCTCGGCGTGGAACGCCCGGGCCAGCTCGTCGAGGGCGCGGGGCCGGTCCTCCTCCAGCAGCGCGCAGAAGGCCCTGGCCAGCCCGTGTACGCGGGAGGCGTGCAGGGCCTGGTCGCCGCTCCACCGGCGGAACTCGGCCAGCGCGTGCTCCATCTCCCGGCGCCGCCCCTGGTGCGCCGCGAGCACGGCGCTGACCAGCAGCACGTACTGGGTGGTCTCCAGTAGCTTCAGCCGGGTGGTCGCGGCCAGCACCTGCTGGACGAGGGCACCCGCGGTGTCGAAGTCGCCCCGCAGCACCGCGTGCAGGGCGAGGCTGGCCTCCGCCTGGTGGCGCGCGGTCACCGCGCCGGCCTGGGAGGCCCGCTCCCGGGCCTGTTCGAGCCGGTCCAGCCGTGCGTCGCGCAGCGCGTCGTCGTTGCCGAGCCGGATCAGTGCGTGGATCTCCCAGATCGGCAGCCGGTGCTCCGCGGCGATCGCCAGGGCCCGTTCCAGGCACCGGGTCGCCTCCGCCGGATCGCGGTGCCGGATCAACGCGCCGAGCAGCTGCCAGGCCTGGCAGGCCACCACCGGCAGGGGGACGGTCTCGGCGACGGTGGCGGCCCGGCGGGCCAGCGCCTCGGCGGTGGCGAGCTGGTCCTGCCCGGCGGTGTCCAGCACCAGGTGGGCGGCGACCACGTCGACCGGCGCGGTGTCCTCCGCGGCGGCGTCCGGGCCGAGCAGGGCGCGCGCCTGCTCCACCTGTGCCAGCCCCTCGGCCGAGCGGCCGGCGACCGTCGCGGCCCAGGCCAGCCGGGTGTGCAGCTGCGCCCGCCGGCGCGGATCGACGCCACCGATCTGGTCGAGGGTGCTGACCGAGGCGAGCGCCCGCTCGACCAGTCCCGCCTCCGCCAAGGCGTGCAGCAGGGCTTCGAGGGCGGCCGCCCGGGCCACCGGGTTCTCGCCGAGCAGGCCGATCGCGCGGTCGAGCAGGGCGACCGCGGTGGTGGCGCCGCCCTGCGCGATCGCCCGCCGGCCCGCCTCGGTGAACAGCCGGCCGGCCGCCTCCGGGTTGTCGGCCTCCAGGTGCAGCGTGGCCGACACCTGGCACCATTCGCCCGGCAGGCCGGGGAAGACCGCCGCCACCGCGTCGGCCATCCGCTGGGCGAGCCGGGCGCGGTCGGCGGGACCGAGGAGACTGAGCAGCGCCTCCCGGGTCAGCCGGTGCCGGAAGGCGTACCAGTCGGTGAGCTGGTCGTCCACCGTGACCAGTCGCCCGGCGACGTCGCCGCACAGGTGGTCGAGCACGTCGTGGTCGCTCAGCCCGGTGGCCGCCTGCACCACGGCCAGCGGGAACCGCTGGCCCAGCAGCGCGCCCATCGAGAGCAGCTCCCGGGCCTGGGGGCCGAGCTGCTCGACCCCCTGCGCCATGCCCCGCGCCAGGGTGCCCGGCAGGGCGGCGGGCAGTTCCTCGGACAGCCGCCAGCCCTCCGGGCCGCCGATCAGCAGCGCGCCGTCGACCATGCCGGCGACGAGTTCCTCGATCAGGAAGGGGTTGCCGGCACTGCCCGTCGAGACGAGGGCGTGCGCTGCCGCCGGCACCCGCTCCGGGTCGGCGTCGAGGCAGGCGCCGACCATCTGCCGCAGCCCGTCGTCGTCGAGCCGGCCCAGCTCGATGAGGGTGCACTGACCGCGTTGGGCGGCCGACCGGGCGATCGTCGACGCCGCGCAGGGCTCCGCCCTGATCGCCCCCAGCAGCAGGGTCGGTTGCAGGGCGAGGTTGTCGATCAGGTACTCCAGCACGGTCAACGTCTCCGTGTCGGCGTCCTGGAGGTCGTCCAGCAGCATCAGGCAACCCCGCCCCGCGCCGGCCACGCCGGTCAGCCGGAGGACGGCCTCGGCGAGGATCACCAGGGACGCGTTCTCCTGGTCGGCCGGCGGCCGGCCCCAGTCGGGGACGAGCCGGCCGAGGATCGGGCCGTACGGCCCGAGCACGGTGGGGTCGACCGGCCCGGACCGCAGCAGCGACAGCAGCGCCTCGGTGAGGGGGCGCAGCGGCACCGCGGTGCCGATCGTGCTGCCCCGGCCCCGCATCACCCGCATGCCCGCCGCGGTGGCCAGCTCCGCGACCCTCGACGCGAGGCGGGACTTGCCGACGCCGCTCTCGCCCACCACGAAGACCGCGCCGCCCCGCCCCGCCCGCGCCGATTCGAGGCTGTCCAGCACCGCGCGCAGTTCGGCGTCCCTGCCGATGAACTTCGAGGAGCGGTACACACTGCGCACGCTATCCGAGGAGGCAGGCCTCGCCCAACGCGGTGCTGTCGACGCCGGTCCCCCGGACGGCTACCGCGCCGTCGTCACATCGGCGTCTCGGGGCAGCAGGTCGTCAGAGGTGCGGCGTCCGCCGCCGCGCCGGCGTCACCGACGAGGCCGCCGATCACCATGCCCACGGGCACGACCAGGCTGGCGAGGGCGGCAGCGCGGATCCCGAACGTCACGACGGGCTGCAGCCACATCGCCCCGGCCGGGTCGTCGACGGGCGCCGCGAAGTCGGTCTCGTCGACACGACACGGGGGGAGCTGGTTCTCGGACAACTGTCATTCCTCCTGTTGGTGACTTCGTGGGTCGTTTCCGGAGCTGGCGGCTCCTCTGGAGATCGTCGTCGGTCGCCCGGCGGTCCTCAACCCGAGGTGCGCGGTTCAGGGGTTGGTTCCAGCAGCAGCACCGACGGCACCGGCCCGGCCCCGGAGAGCCGGAGCAGCCCGTACCCGATGCCGGCGAGGCCGGTGAGCAGGCCGGGGGTGGGCACGTTGCCCGGGGTCCCGCAGGACGCCCCGTACCGGTCGACGGCGTCCAGGATCCGGCCGGCACGTCGCCGGGCCGCGCCACCGTCGAGGACACCCGTCGCCTCGGCGACGCCCAGCTCGCCGTGGCAGAGGCTGAGGTCGTCGAGCAGCGGACGGTCGGTGAGCAGGTGTACCGCCTCGTCGGGGGCGAGGGCGTGGTGGGCGAGCGTCAGACCGGCGGCGCCGCGACACCAGCCGTACCCCGCCGCCCCGTCGCCGCCGGGGGTGCCGGCCCGTCGCAGCGCGCGCCGGCCCGCCCGCGCGTACCGGGCGCCACCGGTGCGGGCGTGGCGGCTCAGCGCCCAGCCGATGCCGGCCACCCCGTCGGCGAAGCCCACCCCCGTCGGCAGTTCGTCCCGCTCGATCGCGGCCACGAGCCGGTCGGCCCAGCCCCGGGCGAGTGACGCCGCCGGCGCGTGGCCCAGCTCGGCGTGCACCGCGTCCATGGCGGCGAGACAGCCCGCGCCGCCGTCGGCCCAGGCCACGGCCGCCGAGCCCGCGCTGGCGGCGGCGGCCAGGTCGACCGCCGCGCGGGCCTGCCCGGCGAGCCCGGGATCGGCGAGCAGGGTGGACAGCCGGGCGAGCCCGTACGCGATGCCGCCGAGGCCGTACAGCCCGCCGGGACCGATCGCGGCGACCAGGTCCGGGCGCGCGTCGAGCAGCTGGAACAGCGCCGGCACCCCGGCGACGGCCCGGCGGGCCAGCTCGGCGTAGCGGGCGGTGCCGGTCACCGCGGCGAGCTGGCCGAGGAAGAGGGCGACCCCGAGGTGCCCGTTCGCCAGCCCGGCCCCCATCGGCAGGACGAGCCACTGCCGGTCGTCGACCAGCTCCAGGCCGAGCCAGTTCACCCGGTCCGTGCCGGTCACGCTCCGGGTCTGGATCTCGTCGGCGAGCGCGCACGCCGTGGCGAGCAGGCGCTCCGGCGACGCGGCGGCGTCCGCGACCGGCCGGGACGTCGGTGCGGCGGCGTGCCGGCCGTCGACCGGGCGACGGGTCGCCAGCGTCGCCGCGACGATCCACTCCTGGTGCCGCCGGTCGGCCTCGCCCAGCGCGGCGATCTTGCCCAGCGCGGCGTCGAGCCCGCAGCGGGCCAGCGGCACGGGCAGCGGCTCGCCGTCCCCGGCGACCCGGACGGTCCGGCTGCCCGGGGTGCCCTCGAACAGCGGGACGTCGCCCGCCCACAGCGCGGCGACCTCGTGCCGCGGGAACTGGGCGAGGAAGGGGTGCCCGGCCACGCTGGACCAGAGGGCGCCGAACGCGCGGTCCCGCTCCAGCGCGTCGCCGAGCACGTCCGGGTGGGTGGTCTCGGTGAGCAGGGTGTGGTACGCCGAGGTGGGCCGGGCGACCAGCCGTACCGGGACGTCGGCGCACGACGCGACGAGTTCGGTGAACTCCCGGCGGTGCGCCCGGATCGTCTCGTACGCCTGCCGGAAACCCGCCCGCAGCGCCGGCTCGTGGGCACCGGGATCGACCAGGGCGTCGCCGACGCGGGGTCGGTTGCGGCCGCCGGCGAAGTCGACGGCCCGCCGGGTCAGCCGCATCCGGTCGGTGCCCGGGTCGGCCCAGTCGAGCGCGCTGACGGGTGCGGTCCCGCCCCGGTCGCCGCCGACGCCGGACAGGTCCATCGCCCCCTGGTCACCCACGACGATCACCGGTATCAGGCCGGTCCGGTGCACCGAGGCGGTCAGCAGGTCCGCGGCCGGGTCGCCGGTGCCCACCGCCTCGCCCAGCGCGGGGTGGAAGAGCGTCTCGGTGTCCACCACGACCGGTGTGTCGCCGGCGGCGATCAGGTTCTCGTAGTGCATGTCCGTGGCGTGCAGGGCGTGCAGCAGCGCGACCAGGGCGCCCTGCCGGCGGTAGAACCCGTCCGCCTGCCCCGGGTGGCGCAGCGCCGTCGCGTCGACGTACTCCGACCAGCCGTAGCCCGGTCGGGTCAGGGCGGCTGTCCCGCGCAGCCCCAGCCCCGGCGCCCGCTGCTCCAGCCAGTCGACGAACCCGGTGAAGCGGACCTGGGAGGCCAGGTCGCGCGGCTTGTAGACGACGCGTCGGCCGTCCGTGAAGCGCAGCACGCTGGTCGTGCGGCCACCGGTGTGGGCGTCGCCCAGGTTGCTGCCGATCGCGACCAGCGGGCCGGGGTCGTCGCCGCCGAACAGGGTGCCCACCAGGTCGTCGCGGTCGGCGACGAACCGGGTCAGGAGTTCGAGCCCGGACCGGGCGGCCGCCGTGCCGGCCTGCGCCAGCAGGCGGGCCAGCACGGGATAGCGGTCGACCAGCTCGGCCAGCCCGGCGGGGTCGCAGAGCTGTGCCACGAAGTCGGCGAAGCGGGCCCGGCCGTCGGCGCCGGCGAGCCGGCCGGCCGCCCGGCGTCGGTGCAGCTCCGAGACCAGCGTGCGGGCCGCGACGGCGAGCAGGCGGCGACCCAGTGCGGCGGCGAACTGGTCGGTGAGGGCGGCCAGGTCGACCGTCTTCTCCGTCGCGATCCGACGGGCCCCGACGAGGAACCGGTCGGCGGCGATCTCCACGAACGGTCGCAGGGGCGCGGTGAGGGCGGCCCGCCAGTCCGCCTCCTCGGCCGGTCGCCGCGGCTCGGCTGCGGCGACCAGGGCCGCCTCGACGGTCTCCGCCCACGCCGGGCGGGTCGTCCTGGCGGCGAGCGCGGCCCGATCCTCGGCCAGCAGGTCGCGCAGCCCCGCCTCGTCCAGGCCGACCTCGGCGAGTCGCGCCCCGAGGCCCGGCCCGTGCCCGTCCCGCCACCGGGCCAGCCGCCGGCCGGCACTGTCCGTGTCTTGCGGGGCGTCGGCGGAGCGTCGGCCGGGCGTGCCCGGCGCGCGTTCGTGCAGCGCGAGCCCCGAGGCCCACCAGTGCGGGGCCAGCCGTACGCCGGAGCAGGCGTGATCGGTGGCTCCGGCCAGGGGAGTCGAGGTCACCGTTGCACGGTGCCAGAGCGGGGCGCGGAGTTCATGAGTGGAAACTACTCACATTCCTGCCCCATTGCTGGCCACGCCGGTGCGTGCGAACCCGCCCGGGTCCGCGGACGGCGGGACCGGCCGGGCCGGCCGGGCCCACGGCAACCCCTCGCCCCACGTGCGACCCGCCCCATCCTAGTCACGATCGGTGATCAACTGAATGGCAAGCGTGACGTCGGCGGGAAATTGAGTGCCGCCCACGGATGTGGACGCTGCCGGTGCCGATGAGTCTTCGGACGACTGTTCTACCCGGGGCGGCGCGATGAACGGAGCCAGGATGGAGTTTCGGGTACTCGGGCCGGTGGGGGCCTGGAAAGGTGACTCGGAGGTGGCACTGGACGGTGCGAAGCAGCGCACCGTGCTCGCGGCGTTGCTGCTCGCCGGGGGGCGTACCGTGCCGGACGCCCGGCTGTGCGAGCTGCTCTGGGGGGAGCGCCCGCCGGCCACCTTCGCCGCCCAGCTCTACAACTACGTCTCGCGGCTGCGCAAGTACCTCGGCGCCGAGGTGGACATCGTCCGGCAGTGGTCGGGGTACCAGATCCGGACCGGCGCCGCCCGGCTCGACCTCGACGAGTTCGAGCGCCTGGCCGAGGCCGGTCGGGAGGCACTGCGCGACGGGCGGTACGCCGAGGCCGCCGAGCGGCTGCACGCCGCCATGTCGCTGTGGCGCGGCCCCGCGCTGTCCAACGTGACCGAGCACCTCGTGACGGCCGAGTCGCACCGGATGTCGGAGCTGCGGATGGCGGTCCTGGAGAGCCGGATCGAGGCCGACCTGCGGCTGGGACGCCACGTCCGGCTGGTCTCCGAGATCACCCAGCTCGTCGCCGAGCACCCGCTGCACGAGGGGCTGCGGGGCCACCTGATGACCGCCCTGCTGCACAGCGACCGGCAGGCCGACGCGCTGGCCGCCTACCACGAGGGCCGCCGGGTGCTCGCCGACGAACTGGGCGTCGACCCGGGGCCGCTGCTCACCGAGGCGTACCGGTCGATCCTCGCCGGCCCGCCGGCCCCGGCGGTCGTCGCGGAGCCGAGCTGGCACGGCGTGCGGCCCGCGATGCTCCCGCCCGGCGTCGGTGACTTCGCCGGCCGGGAGGAGGAGCTCACCGGGCTGCTCCGGGTGCTGACCGCCGAGCCGAGGGCCTGCCCGCCGGTCGCCGTGGTCACCGGGATGGCCGGCGTCGGCAAGAGCACGCTCGCCCTGCACGCGGCCCACCTCACCCGGGCCGCCTTCCCCGACGGCCAGCTCTACGCCGACCTCGGCCGCGCGCGGGGCAACGCCGTCGAGCCGTACGACGTGCTCGGCTGGTTCCTGCGCAGCCTCGGCCACGCCGAGTCGGCGATCCCGAAGGGGCTCGACGAGCGGGTCCGGCTCTACCGCAGCCAGCTCGCCGGCCGGCGGCTGCTGGTCATGCTCGACGGCACCGCGGGCTACGAGCAGGTGAGCCCGCTGCTGCCCGGCGACCCCGGCTGTCAGGTCATCGTCACCAGCCGGCTCCGCATGCCCGAGCTGGCCGGCGCCACGTCGATCGAGGTCGGCACCCTGGACCGGCAGCAGGCGCTCGCGCTGCTCGGCCGGATCATCGGGGCGCAGCGGGTCGCCGAGGAGGCCGACGCGGCCGGCCGGATCGTCGAGCTGTGCGGTCGGCTCTCGCTCGGCGTCCGGGTCGCCGGATCCCGGCTGCTGGCGCGCCCGCACTGGTCGCTCGGGTACTTGGCGGACCGGCTCGCCGACGAGCGGTACCGGCTGGACGAGCTCCGGCTGGGCTCGATGGACGTGCGGGAACGGCTGGACAGCAGCTACCACCAGCTGGCGGACCTGGGCCAGCTCGCCCTGCGCCGACTGGCGCTGCTGCGCACTCCGGCCTTCCCCAGCTGGTGCACCGCCGAGGTGCTGGGCGTGTCCCGGCACGCCGGCGAGGAGGTGGGGGAGAACCTGGTCGACGCCCGGCTGCTGGAGATCGTCGAGTCCGACGGCGGCCGGCGGCAGCGGTTCCGCTTCCACGACCTCGTGCGCGTCTTCGCCCGGGAGAAGGCCGACCAGGCCGACCGGGTGCTGGTGGCGGGCGCCGGGGCGCTGAGCGCGGTGGGGAACTGACCCGACGCCGGGCCGACCCTCTCGGCCGCGCCCGGGACCCGGGCGCGGCCGGCGCGCCCCTGCCCGCCGTGACCAGCGCCGCCGGGCACGCGGCCGGCCGGGACAGTAGAGAAGATATAGCCGCCGAGCCCATGGTGGCCTGGTGAACGCCCTGACATCGGCCGACTGCGCGACGGCCGTTCCCATCGACGTGGAGCACGTCGCACCCGACACGATCGTGGCCAGGATCCGCCCCGACCTCGGCGATCCGGTCTTCGCCGGCCACTACCCGGGATTTCCGTTGCTGCCCGGGGTCCACATCTTCGAGTTCGTGCACCGGGCGGTCCGCGCCGCGGCCCCCGAGCTGACGCTGGCCGAGATCGTCAGCTGCCGGTTCCTGCTGCCCTTCCGGGGCGACGACGAACTCGTCGTGACCATCCGCCGCAGCGGCGACCTGTGGCGGGGCGAGGTCGCCGCCGCCGCAGTGCCGGTCGCCGAGGTGCTGCTGCGCTACGCGAGCGAGGAGTGCGCACCATGATGGGGATCGAGGAGATCCGGCGGATCATTCCGCACCGGCCGCCGATGCTGCTGGTCGACCGGGTCACCGAGCTGGTGCCCCGCCGGCGGCTGGTGGGCTCGCTGACCGTCACCGGTGACCGGCCGCTGCCGATGTCGCTGCTGCTGGAGTCCTGGGGGCAGGCGGCGCTCGTGCTCATCCGGCACGACCGGCCGATGCCGGACGTGCTGACCGACGGCGTGCCGGTGGCCGGGGTCTTCGAGCGCATCCGGTTCGGCCGGCCGGTGCTGCCGGGGGAGACGGTGGAGCACCACGTCACCATGACCCGGCTGGTCGCCGACACCGCCTTCGTCACCGGTGAGAGCGTCGTCGGGTCCACCGTGGTGCTGCGGGTGGGCCGCCTGGTCGGTGCGATGCGGTCGGTGGAGTCCCTGCGCGCGTCCCTCGACGCGGCGACCCGGGCGCACCACGCGGCGGCCCCCGCGCAGCCGGCCGAGCCGGCCCCGGCGGCGTCCGGGGCGGCGCGGTGAGCGCCGGTGGGCGGCCCGTCGCCCTGGTCACCGGCGGCTCCCGGGGAATCGGCCGGGCGGTGGTGCTGCGGCTGGTCCGGGACGGCTACGACGTGGCCATGTGCTACCAGTCCAGCAAGGACGCCGCCGACGAGGTCGTCGCGGAGGCGGCCCGCGACGGCGGGCGCGTGCTGGCGCTGGCGGTCGACGTCGCCGACCCCGCCGCGGTGCGGAGCTTCGTGTCGACCACCGAGCGGGAGCTGGGCGACCCCGAGGCGGTGGTCACCGTCGCGGGGATCATCCGGGACCGGCCGCTGGCCCTGATGGCCGACGCCGACTGGCGTGCCGTGATGGAGGTGAACCTCGACGGCACCTACCACGTCTGCCGCGCGGTGGTCCGCCGGATGATGCGCCGGCGCAGGGGGTCGATCGTCACGGTCTCCTCGGTGTCCGGGGTGGCCGGCAACGCGATGCAGACGAACTACTCCGCCTCCAAGGCCGGGATCATCGGCTTCACGAAGGCGCTGGCCAAGGAGGTCGGCCGGTACGACATCCGGGCGAACGTGGTGGCGCCCGGCTACGTCGACACGGACATGATCGCCGCACTCTCCGACGAGCTGGGCGCGATCGCCCGGGACCGGGTGGCCCTGGGCCGGCTCGGGCGCAGCGAGGAGATCGCCGACGTGGTGGCGTTCCTGCTCTCCTCCCGGGCGTCGTACCTGACCGGTCAGGTGGTCACCGTGGACGGCGGCCTGTCGATGTGACCGGCCGCCGGCCACGACCGGCGGCCGGCCTCGGGTACCACGGTCCGAGCAGCCGGGTCAGGATCTCGGTGCGGTAGGCGTCCGCCCCGACCAGGATCCGGGCCCGGTTGCGGGCCACCCCGCGCAGGATGACGCGGGCGGCGTGTTCCGCCGTGACCTCCACCGAACGCTCGAAGTGCTCCCGGACCGCCTGGTAGTCGCGCAACCCGTCGTTGCGGGCGTTGCGCATGATGTTGGTCCTGATCCGGCCGGGATGCACGCAGCTCACCCCGACCGGCACCCCGTCGGCCCGCAGTTCCTGCGCCACCGCCTCCGTGAAGCCCCGGACGGCGAACTTGGCGGCGTTGTATCCGCTCTGCATCGGCGCGCCGACCAGCCCCAGCACGCTGGAGACGTTGACCAGGTGACCCCGCGACGCCGTCAGCAGCGGCAGAAACGCCCGGGTGCCGTGCACGACTCCCCAGAAGTCGACGTCCATGACCCATTCGAGGTCTTCCCAGGTCCCGTCGGAGACCGAGGCGAGCAGGGTCACCCCGGCGTTGTTGACGACCAGGTCGGCGCGTCCGAAGTCGCCCTCGACCCGCTCGGCGTGCGCCAGCACCGCGGCCCGGTCCGACACGTCCAGCCGGTATCCGCGCACCTGGCCGTCGCGGCCCGCGCAGCGCCGTACGGTCTCCCGCAGCCCCTCGCCGTCCACGTCGGAGACGGCGAGCCGGGCGCCCCGGGCGGCCAACTCGACGGCGAGCGCGCGGCCGATGCCCGAGCCGGCGCCGGTGACCACCGCCACCCTGTCAGTGAAGTCTCTCATTTTGGACCTTCTCGATCGGCCTTCGGGCCTCGGCGGTCCGTGCCCGGCGCAGACTTCCGCCGCCGGCTATGGCATTCCTATGCCGCGTCGATATGTAGAGAAGCTATGAGGCGGCTGCCCGAGCCTTTCTCCCGGCAGTCCTCGACACGGCTGCCGGCCGGGTTGACGAAGGGAGAACGATGTCGAGCATCTTCGGTTCGGCGATCACCGGGCTCGGCGCCTATCGGCCCACCCGCGTGGTCACCAACCCGGACATCGCACTGCGTACGGACGTGACCACGGAGTGGATCGAGGAGCGCACGGGCATCAAGACCCGGCACGCCGCCGGTCCCGGGGAGACCGTGCCGGTGATGTCGGCCGAGGCCGGCGCGAAGGCGCTGGCGATGGCGAACGTCGACCCCTCCGAGGTCGACCTGCTCATCCTGGCCACCGCCACCAAGCGGGACCGGATCCCGGGCGGCGCGCCGGAGGTCGCACACCGGATCGGCATCCCCGCCACCGGCGCGTTCGACCTGAACGCCGCCTGCGCGGGCTTCGCCTACTCGGTGTCGGTCGCGTCCAACGCGGTCCGGCTCGGCGAGGCGCGCAACGTGCTGGTCGTCGGCGCCGAGCACCTCACCGAGTTCATCGACCCCGAGGACCCGGCGACGTACGTCATCTTCGGCGACGGCGCGGGCGCCGCGGTGATCTCCCGCTCCGGGACCGAGGGCATCGGCCCCGTGGTGTGGGGCAGCGACGGCCGGCGGGCCCCGATCCTCGGCACGAAGTGGGCCAAGGACGGCAAGGAGTACGCCTCGATGAACGGGCCGCTGGTCTACCGGTGGTCCACCAAGAACATCCCCCCGGTCGCCCGGGAGGCCTGCGCCCGCGCCGGGATCGACCTGTCGGAGATCGACTGGTTCGTGCCGCACCAGGCGAACCTGCGGATCATCGAGCAGCTCGCCGAGATCCTGGAGATCCCCGAGGAGAAGGTCGCCCGGGACGTCATCGACACGGGGAACACCTCGGCGGCCTCGGTGCCGCTCGCGCTGAGCCGGCTGCACGAGAGCGGCCGTACCAAGCCCGGCGACAAGGCGCTGCTGCTCGGCTTCGGCGCCGGCCTCGCCTACGCCGGCCAGATCGTCCGGATGCCCTGAACACCCTCCCGAAAGGACACTGACATGACCGTTGACCAGGTGGCCGCCGATGTCGAGCAGCTGACCCGCAAGCTGATGACCGAGGAGCAGGACCGGCCGATCTCCGCCGACGACACCTTCGTGGACCTCGGCCTCGACTCGCTCAAGCTGGTCGACCTGCTCGGCGCCGCCGAGATGCACTTCGACATCGAGGTGCCGGACGAGGAGGTCGGCAACTTCGTCCGCGTCCGGGACCTCACCGACTTCGTGCTCGGCGCCAAGTGAACGCCGGCGACGGGGACGCCCGGGAGCTGTCCGTCGGTCAGGCCGCGCAGTGGGCGCTGTACCGACTCGCGCCCGAGAGCTCGACCAGCAACGTGGTGACGGCCGTGCTCGCCGAGCCGGTCCTCGACACCGACGTGCTGCGGGCCGCCCTCGTCGCCGTCCAGGCTCGGCACGACCTGCTCCGGTCCCGGTTCGCCGAGACCGGAGCGGGGCCGGTGCGGCTCGTCGACTCCGCCGGCTCGGGCACGATCGAGGTCCGCGACGTCGGCGACGTGGACGACGCGACCCTGCGTACGCTCATCCACGCCGTCGGCGAGCAGCCGCTCCGGCTCGAACAGGACGGTCCCCTGCGGGCGGTGCTGCTGCGGCGGGGCGCGGACTGCGCGCTGGTGCTGGTCATCCACCACATCGCCACCGACGGGCTCTCCCAGTATCTGATCTGGCGGGACCTCGGCGACGCGTACCGGGCGGGTCGGGGCGGGGACACGGTGGACTGGCCGACGCGGCCCAGCTACGACGAGTTCGTCGCCCGCGAGCAGGCCATGCTGGCCGGGCCCCGGCGCGCCGAGCTGGCCGAGCACTGGGCCCGCACCTGCGCCGGCGCCACCGCCGCCACCCTGCCCACCGACCGGCCCCGCTCCGCCACCCGCTCGTACCGGGGCGCGTCCGTGGCCCGGATGCTGCCGGACGACGTCGCCCGGCAGGTACGCGCCACGGCCGCCACCCTGGCGGTGACCCCGTTCACGGTCCTGCTCGGCGTCTTCGAGGCGCTGCTGCACCGGTGCACCGGGCAGGGCGAGTTCACCATCGGCTGCCCGGTCTCGCTGCGGCGGGGGCGGGCGCTGCGGGAGGTCGTCGGGATGCTGGTGAACCCGGTCGTGCTGCGGTCGTCGTTCACCCCGGGCACCACGTTCGCGACGGCGATCGCCGCCGCGGGACGCCAGCTCTCGGACGGCGTGGCACGCGCCGCCTACCCGTTCCCCCTGGTCCAGGCGGCCCGCCGGGACCGGGACCCGCTGGTGCGGGTCACCATCACGCTGCTCACCCGGCAGCACGGCGACACCCTGTCCGACACCAGCAACGGATTCGTCGGGCACCGGGTCCGCCAGCTGGTGGTGCCGTACGACGAGGGGCAGTTCGACCTGGCCGTGACGGTGCACCAGCTGCCCGACCTGGCCCTGCGTACCGAGTTCAACTACGACCGGGACCTGCTCGACCGCGCCACCGTCGAGCGGCTCTTCGACCAGTACCTGGTCCTGCTCGGCGCGGCCTGCGCCGACCCGGCCGCGACGGTGGCCGACGCCCGCCTGGCCGGCGACGTCGACGAGCGGATGCTGCTCGAACTCGGCATGAGCTGAGCACCCCGGTCATCCGGCGCCCGTCGTCGACGGGTGCCGCACAGCGCCCGCACGGCGGATGCGGGCGACCTTCCGTCAGCCCGGAGAGGGGGTTGAAATGGATCAGGGAATTCTCTCCACGGTCGGCAACACGCCCCTGGTGCGCCTGGACCGGTTGTTTCCCGAATTTCCCGCCCGGGCGTACGCGAAACTCGAACAGTTCAATCCGGGCGGGAGCATCAAGGACCGGGCCGCGCTGAACATGCTGCGCGGAAAGATCGAATCCGGCGAACTGGTGCCGGGACGGTCCGTGGTGGTGGAGTCCAGCTCCGGCAACCTCGCCATCGGCCTGGCCCAGATCTGCGCGTACTTCGGGATCCGGTTCATCTGCGTGGTGGACCCGAAGACCACCCGGCAGAACCTGGCGGTGCTGGCCGCGTACCAGGCCGAGATCGACATGATCGAGCATCCCGACCCGGTGACCGGCGAGTATCTCGCGGTCCGGCGCCGCCGGGTGCGCGAGCTGGTGGAGACCGTGCCCGGCGCCTACCGCCCGGACCAGTACACCAACCCGCTCAACGCCCGCGCCCAGCGGCAGACCATGGCCGAGATCATGACCGAGCTGGACGGCCGGGTCGACTACCTGTTCTGCTCCACCGGCACCTGCGGCACCCTGGTCGGCTGCGCCGACTACCTGCGCGAGAACGGCCACCGCACCCGGATCGTCGCGGTCGACGCCGTCGGCAGCGCGATCTTCGGCCACCCGCCCGCGCCCCGGCTGATCCCCGGGCACGGCGCCTCGGTGGTGCCGCCGCTGGCCGCCAACGCCCGGCCGGACGAGGTGCTGCACGTCTCCGACCTCGACTGCGTGGTCGGCTGCCGGTTGCTGGCGGTCCGCGAGGCCATCCTCGCCGGCGGATCCTCCGGGGCGACGGTGGCCGCGCTGCGGCGCCGGATGGCGGACCTGCCCGCCGGGAGCACCAGCGTCCTGATCTTCCCGGACAACGGCGACCGCTACCTCGACACCATCTACTCCGATCGCTGGGTGACCGAACAGTTCGGCGAGGTCAGCCACCTGTGGAAGGGCGAAAAATGCTGATCATCGGCCATGCCGTGGTCCGGGACGTGCTCGACGGCGACGAGGCCCGGGTCATCGACCTCGTCCGGCAGGCGTACCTCCTGCACGAGCAGGGCCGCACCAGCGTGCCGCACTCGGTCTTCCTGCGCTTCCCGGACGCCGCCCGCAACCGCATCATCGGCCTGCCCGCGTACCTGGGGTCCGATCCGCCGGCCGCCGGCATGAAGTGGATCTCCTCGTTCCCGGCGAACATCGAGCGGGGCCTGGACCGCGCCAGCGCCGCCATCGTGCTGAACTCGCTGGAGACCGGCCAGCCCGAGGCGGTGATCGAGGGATCGGTCATCTCCGCCCGGCGCACCGCGGCCGGCGCGGCCCTCGCCGCGCAGCTGCTGACCGCCGAGCGCCGCCCGGACGGCCTGGCGCTGATCGGCTGCGGGCTGATCAACGAGCAGGTGCTGCGCTTCCTGACGGTGGCCCTGACCCCGCCGGCCTCCCTGGTGCTGCACGACACCGACCCGCGCCGGGCCGAGGCGTTCGCCGCCCGCGCGGCGGCCCTGCTGCCGGCCACGACGATCAGCGTGGCGGCGAGCGCCGAGCAGGCCCTGGCCGCCCACCGGCTGGTCTCGATCGCCACCACCGCCAGCGAACCGCACCTGGAGCTGACCGCCTGCCAGCCGGGGAGCGTGGTGCTGCACCTGTCGCTGCGGGACCTGCACCCCCGGGCGGTGCTGGCGGCCCGCAACGTCGTCGACGACCCCGACCACGTGTGCCGCGAGCGGACCTCGCTGCACCTGGCCGAGCAGCTCACCGGCGGCCGGGACTTCATCCACACCACCATCGGCCGGCTGGCCGGCGGTGCGGCGCTGCCCCCGGGCGACGGGCCGGTGGTGATCTCGCCGTTCGGGCTGGGCGTGCTGGACATCGCCCTGGCCGACCACGTCCACCGCGCGGCGGCCCAGCGGGGCCTCGGCGTGCGGATCGACGACTTCACACCCGTACCGGCCGCCGCCGTGGCGACCGCGCGACCCACGAGGGAGAGAACATGAGCGACGACGACCGCAGCTACCTGGTGGTGCTCAACGACGAGGAGCAGTACTCGATCTGGTGGAGCGACCGGGCGCTGCCGGCCGGCTGGCGGGCCGAGGGCACCGAGGGCACCCGGGACGAGTGCCTCAGCCGGATCAACGAGCTCTGGACCGACATGCGGCCGAAGAGCCTGCGCCTGCGCATGGACGGCGCGTCCGTCTGACGGGCCCCGGCAGGCGTGACCCCCGGCCGTCCGCGATCGACCCCCCACCCCGGAGGAGCACCCCGATGAGCACCCCTCTGTCCACCCTGCCGGCCGCCGGAGCGGGCACGGTCGATCCCGTCGTCCTGCCGGACCTGATCGCCCGCCAGGCCGCGGCGACGCCCGACGCGACCGCGGTGCTCGCCGGCGACGTACGGGTCGGCTACGCCGAACTCGACCGGCGCGCCAACCAGCTCGCCCAGCACCTGGTCGGGCTGGGCGTCGGTCCGGAGTCGACGGTCGGCGTGTACCTGCGCCGGGGGGTCGACCTCGTGGTCGCCCTGCTCGGGGTGTGGCGGGCCGGCGGCGCGTACCTGCCGCTGGACCCGGCGCACCCGGTGGACCGGCGCCGGTGGATCGTCGCCGACACCGGGGTGGACGTCGTGCTCACCCAGACCGACCTGCGCGACGACTCCCTGGCCGGGCCGTCGCACGTGGTCTGCCTCGACGCCGACCGGGCGCGGATCGCGGCCGGACCGGACACCGCGCCGCCGGTCCGCGTCGACCCCGACAACGCGGCGTACGTCATCTACACCTCGGGGTCGACCGGTCGGCCCAAGGGCGTGGTCGTCACCCACGGGGCCATCGGCAACCGGGTGGCCTGGACGGTCCGGCGGCACGGCCTGTCGCCGGCGGACCGGGTGTTGCAGAAGACGGCGGTGAGCTTCGACGCGGCCGGCTGGGAGTTCTTCGCCCCGCTGATCTGCGGGGCGACGGTGGCGCTCGCGCCGGACGGCGCCGAACGCGACCCGGCGGCCCTGGTGGCGGCGGTCGTCCGGTCCGGGGCGACCGTGCTCCAGGGCGTGCCGTCGGTGCTGCAACTGGTGACGGAGGAGCCGGACTGGCCGAGGTGCACCTCGCTGCGGCTGGTCTTCTCCGCCGGCGAGCCGCTGCACGCCGAGCTGTGCCAGCGCCTGGCGGTGGCGCCCGGGACACGGGTCTGGAACACCTACGGCCCGACCGAGTGCGCCATCGACGTGACCGCCCAGCAGGTCGACCTCGCCCAGCGCAGCGGGCCGGTGCCGATCGGCCGGCCGCTGGACAACCTCCGCCTCCAGGTGCTGGACGCCAACCGGCGGCCAGTGCCGATCGGTGTGGTCGGCGACCTCTACGTCGGCGGGGCCGGGCTCGGCCGCGGCTACCTCGGCCGCCCCGACCTCACCGCCGAGCGGTTCGTGCCGGACGAGTACGGGCCGCCCGGAGCGCGGCTCTACCGCACCGGCGACCAGGTCCGGTGGCGCTCGGACCGGAGCCTGGAGTTCGTCGGCCGCGCCGACGACCAGCTCAAGATCAATGGGGTACGCATCGAGCCGGGCGAGGTGGAGGCGGCGCTGGCCGCCCACCCGGACGTCCGGCGGGCGGTCGTCGTCGGCTTCGCCGAGCCCGGCGGCAGCCCCCGGCTGGCCGCGTACGTCGCCAGCCGGCGCCCCCTGACCGCCGCGCAGCTGCGGGCCTTCCTGACCGACCGGCTGCCCGACGCCCTGGTGCCGGCCGTGTTCGTCCCGGTGGCGGAGTTCCCGCTGACCACCGGCGGGAAGGTCGACCGGGCCGCGCTGCCGCCCGTCGAGACCACCGACCGCACGGCCTACCTGGCCCCGCGCACCGACGCCGAGCGCCTGGTCGCCCGGCTCTGGCAGGAGCTGCTCGACGTCGACCGGGTGGGGGTGCACGACGACCTCTTCCAGCTCGGCGGTTCGTCGCTGGTGACCGTCCGCCTCGCCAGCCGCCTCGCCGCCGAGTCCGGCGTGCGCATCGAGCTGAGGGAGCTGCTCGCCGCGAGCACCGTCGAGGCGCAGGCCGCCCTGCTGACCGATGGCGACCCCGCGACGCCGGCGGTGGTCCCGGTGCCCCGCACCGGCGCGCTGCCGCTCTCCCCGGCCCAGCGGCGGCTGTGGCTGCTGGACCAGCTGCACCCGGGCAGCCCCGAGTGGGTGGTGCCGCTCTACCTGCGGCTGCCCGGCTCGCTGACCCCCGACACCGTACGGGCGGCGCTGACCGCTCTCGAGGCCCGGCACGAGGCGCTGCGCACCCGCTACCTGACCCACGACGGTGAGCCGCACCAGCGCATCGATCCGCCCGGCCCCGTCGACCTCACGATCCGCGACGCGACCGAGGCCCCGCTCGTCGACCTCGTCGACGCGCAGCTCGGTCAGGGCTTCGACCTGCGCACCGGGCCGCTGTGGCGGGCCACCCTGGTCACCTCGGCCGGGTCGGACCACCTGCTGCTGGTGGCGCTGCACCACATCGCCTCCGACGCGACCACCGCCGGGGTCCTGGAGCGGGACCTGCGGGAACTCTGCGCGGCCGGCGCCGCCGGCCGGGAGCCCGACCTGCCGGAGCTGACGGTGCACTACGCCGACTACGCGGCCTGGCAGCGCCAATACCTCACCGACGACCGGGTCGAGCGGGAACTCGGCTTCTGGCGCGAACACCTGGCGGGGGTACCCGAGCTGACCCTCCCGCTGGACCGGTCCCGGCCGGCCGAGCGCGACCCGCGCGGGGCGCACGTCGAGTTCGAGGTGCCGGCGGAGCTCGCCGAGAAGCTGACCGCGCTGGGCCGGCGCTGCTCGGCGACCCCGTTCATGACCATGCTGGCGGGCTTCGCCACGCTGCTGGCCCGCTACAGCGGGCAGTGGGACGTCGCCGTCGGCGCGCCCACCTCCGGTCGACGCCCCGCCGAGGCGGAACAGATCGCCGGGGTCTTCCTCAACCCCGTGGTGGTGCGCTGCACCCTGGACCCGGCCGCCCCGTTCGAGGCGGCCCTGCGGGCCGTGCGGTCCCGGACCCTGGCCGCCCTCGCCCACCAGGACCTGCCCTTCGAGCGGGTGGTCGACGACCTCGTCGACGTCCGCGACCTCTCCCGCACCCCGCTCTACCAGGTGATGCTCAACGCCCAGGAGGGCGGCATCACCGGCCAGTCGACCGACGACGAGGCCCTGCTGGACGCCCTGCGCCGGGCGGCCCGGATCGCCAAGACCGACCTCACGATGCACGTCTGGCCCCGCCCCGACGGCACCCTGGCCGGCAGCCTGGAGTACGCCACCGCCCTGTTCGACGAGTCGACCGTACGGCGGATGGCCGAGCACTTCGTCCGGCTGCTCGCCGCGGCGGTGGCCGAGCCGGGGACCCCGCTCGACGACCTCGACCTGCTCTCGCCGGGCGAGCGCCACCTGCTCCTGCACGAGGTGCACGGGCCCACCGTGCCCCGCTCCGCCGCGACCGTCTGCGACCTCTTCGAGGCCCAGCGACGCCGGACGCCGGACGCGGTGGCGCTGCGGCACGGCGACCTCACCACCACCTACGCGGCGTTGGACGACCGGGCCAACCAGTTCGCCCACCACCTGCGGCGCTCCGGGGTCGCCCGGGGCGCGGTGGTGGCCGTGCTGCTGGACCGGGGCGTCGACCTGGTCGCGGCGATCCTCGGCGCCTGGAAGGCGGGGGCGGCCGTGCTGCCGCTCGACCCGTCGTACCCCGCCGAGCGGATCGGGCACATGCTCGCCACCGCCGGCGTGGAGCTGGGCGTCACCCAGGCGACGTACGCGCCCAGGTTCACCGTGCCGACCCTGCACGTGGACACCCACCGGCTGATGGTCTGCGCCGGCCCCACCCACCGGCCGGACCGGGACACCCACCCGGAGGAGACGGCCTACGTGCTGTTCACCTCCGGCTCGACCGGCCGCCCCAAGGGCGTGGCGCTGCCGCACCGGGCGGTGTCCCACTTCCTCGCCTGCGCCGTCGAGACCGAGGCCCTGGGCGACCGGGGGCCGCGCGGGGGACGGGGCGGCGGCGCGCCGCTGTTCACCACCATCGCCTTCGACCTGTCCATCCCCAACCTGTTCAGCCCGCTGGTCTCGGGTCAGGCGGTGACCCTGCTGCCCGCCGCCCTCGACATCGCCGAGCTGGGCGGCCTGCTCGTCAAGGCCGGCCCGTTCGACCGGTTCATCATGACCCCGCCGCACCTGGAACTGCTCACCGAGCAGCTCGACGACGAGCAGGCGGGTCAGCTCTCCGGTCTGATCTGGACGGCCGGCGCGGCGCTGCGCAAGGAGATCGCCAACCGGTGGCTGGACCGGCTCGGGCCGGGTGGCCTCACCAACAGCTACGGGCCGACCGAGACCACCGTCATCATGACGGCCCACCCGGTCGAGACGCCGCAGACCACCGACATCGTGCCGATCGGCCGGGCGATGGCGAACACCACCGTCCGGGTGCTCGACGACGCGCTGCGGCTGCTGCCGGTCGGGGTCGTCGGCGAGCTGTACATCGGCGGGGAGTGCCTGGCCACCGGGTACGCCGGCCGGCCGGACCTCACCGCGGAGAAGTTCGTGCCCGACCCGTACGGGCCGCCGGGCAGCCGGCTGTACCGCAGCGGGGACCTGGTCCGGATGCGCCCGGACGGGGTGATGGACTTCGTCGGCCGGGTCGACGACCAGGTGAAGGTGCGCGGCTACCGCATCGAACTCGGCGAGATCCGCGCCGTCGTCGAGGAACACCCCGGGGTGACCCGGTGCGCGGTCATCGTCCACGAGGAGCGGCTGGTCGCCTTCCACCGGGGCGAGGCGCCCGACCTGGCCGCGCACTGCGCCCGGCTGCTGCCCGACTACATGACGCCGACCCTGCTCGTGCCGGTGGCCGAGATCCCGCTCAACGCCAACGGCAAGGTGGACCGCGCCGCCCTGCTCGGCCTGCTCTCCGACGCCGTGTCTACCGGCGCCGCCGGCACCGAGGACGGCCTCGTCGCGCCGCGCACGGTCGTCGAGGAACGCCTCTGCGCGATCTGGAGCGACCTGCTGGGCGTGCCCGTCGGCGTACGGCACAACTTCTTCGCCATGGGCGGGCACTCCGTGCTGGCGGGCCGGCTGGTCGCCGGCCTGCAGGAGGAGTTCGACCTCGACGTGTCGCTCCGGCTCGTCTTCGAGCACCCGACCGTCGAGGCGATGGCGGGCGCGGTGGAGGACCTCATCCGGGCCGAGGTGGACGCGCTTTCCGACGCCGACCTGACCGAAGACCTGCGGCAGACCAAGGAGCACCAGGCATGACCTCGACCGCGAACCAGCCCAACCTGCGCGAGTCGCTCGTCCAACGCCGGCTGGCGGGCCGGGCCGCCGGTCGACGGGCCGGGATCCCGACCGTCGACCGCTCGGGCGACCTGCCGCTCTCCTTCGGCCAGCAGCAGATGTGGTTCCTCAACCGGCTGGACCCCTCCAGCCCGGAGTACCTGGTCTCCTCGGCGCTGCGGCTGCGCGGCCCGCTGGACCGGGCCGCGCTGGGCCGGGCGTGGGACGCGCTGATCGCCCGGCACGAGATCCTGCGCACCCGGTACGCGATGGCCGACCTGACGCCGGTGCAGGTCGTCGACGAGCCCCGCCCGCAGGAGCTGCCGCTGGTCGACCTCTCCGGGGTGGCCGGGGCCGAGCGCGACGACCGGGTCGCCGAGGCGACGGCCGAGCTGGCCGCCACCGGTTTCGACCTGGCCACCGAGTGGCCGGTACGGGCGACGCTGCTGCGCCTGGACGAGGCCGAGCACCTGCTGGTGCTGGTGATCCACCACATCGCCTGCGACGCGCCCTCCACGGCGGTGCTCCTCGGCGACCTGGCCGAGCTGTACGGCGCGTACGTCCGGGGCGAGTCCTCGCCGCTGACGCCGCCGGCCGTGCAGTTCGCCGACTTCGCGGCGTGGCAGCGCGACCGGCTGCGCGGCGAGCCGCTGGAGCGGCACCTGGAGCACTGGCGCGACCGCCTCGCCGGCATCGCCCCGCTGGAGCTGCCCGCCGACCGGCCCCGGCCCCGCGTGCGTGACTGGCGGGGCGCGTCGGTCCCGTTCGCGCTCTCCGCCGACCTCTCCGCCGCGCTGCGGGAGATCGCCCGCGGCGCGGAGACCACCCTCTTCGTCACTCTGCTCACCGCCTTCCAGGCGCTGCTGTCGCGCTACACCAGCCGGACCGACATCCCCGTGGGCAGCGTGACGTCGGTGCGCGACCGCGCCGAGCTGCGCAACCTGGTCGGGTACGGGATCGACAACCTCGTCCTGCGGGGCAGTTGGACGGGGGACCCCACCTTCGCCGACCTGCTGCGCGGCACCCGCGCCACGGTGCGCGACGCCTTCGCCCACGCCGACGTGCCGTTCGCGCTGCTGGTCGACGAGTTCGAACCGGAACGGGACCTGTCCCGCACCCCGCTCTACCAGGTCGCCTTCACCCTGGGCGACGACGCTCCCAGCGGCACCTGGCCGGCGGGCCTCGCCGCCGAGACGCTCTGGCTGCCCACCCGGGTCGCCAAGGTCGACCTGCAACTGCACGTCGTCGAGGGCGCCGACGGCCGGCTGCGCGGGCACCTGGAGTACGCGACCGCGCTGTTCGACGACGCCACCGTGCGGCGGATGGCCGACCACCTCGGCCGGCTGCTGGAGCACGTCGGGGCCGACCCGCACGCCCGGATCTCCGAGCTGCGCATCCTCGACGACGCCGAGCTCGCGGCGGCGACCCCCGCCCCGGCCCGCCCCACCACGCCGGTGACCGGCACCGTGCACGGCGTCTTCGCCACCACCGCCGCCGCGCACCCCGCCGCGACCGCCGTCGTGGACGGCGCGCGACGCTGGACGTACGCCGAACTGGACGCCACCGCGAACCGGCTCGCGCACCACCTGCGGGCCCTCGGCGCCGGCCCGGAGCGGCTGGTGGCGGTCTGCCTGGACCGCCGCGCGGAGCTGGTCTCCACCCTGCTGGGCGTGCTGAAGTCCGGGTCGGCGTACCTGCCGGTGGAGCCCGGCGTCCCCGCCGACCGGCTCGACTTCATGCTCGCCGACGCGGGCGCGCGGATCGTGGTGACCACCGAGGCCCACCGGGCGCGGTTCGCCGACTTCGACGGCGCCCTGGTGGTGCTGAACGATCCCGGGCACGCCGGGGAGATCGCCGGGCGTTCCGGCGCCGACCCGGGCGTCGCCGTCGACCCCGAGAACCTGATCTACGTCATCTACACCTCCGGGTCCACCGGCCGCCCCAAGGGCGTCTTCCTGACCCACGCCAACGTGCTGCGCCTGACGACCGTGGCGCAGGACGACCTGAACTTCGGCCCCGCCGACGTGTGGCCGCTGTTCCACTCGTACGCCTTCGACGTGTCCGTGTGGGAACTGTGGGGCGCGCTGCTACACGGCGGCCGGCTGGTGATCGTGTCCCGCGAGGTCACCCGTTCCCCCGGCGACCTGCTCGACCTGCTCGTCGAGGAGCAGGTCACCGTACTCAACCAGACCCCGACGGCCTTCCGCGGCCTGGTGGGACTGGCCCGCGACGGCGACCCCCGCATCGACCGGCTCGCGCTGCGCGCGGTCATCTTCGCCGGGGAGAAGCTGGAGTACGGCGACCTCGGCCCCTGGGTGGCCCGGCGCGGGCTGGCCGCGCCCCGGCTGCTGAACCTCTACGGGATCACCGAGATCACGGTGCACGCCACCTACTACGAGGTGCGCCCCGACGACCTGACCGGCACCGCCAACCCGGTCGGCGTCCCGCTGGCCGACCTGAGCATCCACCTGCTCGACCCGTACGGCAATCCGGTGCCGGTCGGCGTCACCGGCGAGATCCACGTCGGCGGGCCCGGCGTGGCCCGGGGCTACCTGAACCGGCCCGAGCTGACCGCCCAGCGGTTCGTGCCCGACCCGTTCGGCCCGCCCGGCGCCCGCCTCTACCGCAGCGGCGACCTGGCCCGCCGGCGCGCCGACGGCAGCCTGGAGTTCGTCGGTCGCATCGACGACCAGGTGAAGATCCGGGGCTACCGGGTCGAGCTGGGCGAGATCGAGGCCGCCATCTCGGCCCTGCCCGGGGTACGCGAGGCCGTGGTCGTCGTCCGCGAGGACACCCCCGGCGACCGGCGGCTGGTGGCGTACTCGGTCGTCGACGAGCAGGCGGAGCTGCCCCGGCCGGGACAGGTGCGCGCGGCGCTGGCCCGCACCCTGCCCGAGTACATGATCCCGGCGGCGTTCGTCCCGCTGGCCCGGCTGCCGCTGACCGTCAACGGCAAGCTCGACAAGCGGGCGCTGCCCGCACCCGACCGGGCCGTCACCGCCACCGACCGGCCCTACCTGGCGCCGCGTACGGAGGTGGAGGAGCGGCTCGCCGCGATCTGGGCGGAACTGCTCGGCCTGGAGCGGGTCGGCGTCGAGGACGGTTTCTTCGACGTCGGCGGCGACTCGATCCGCGCCGTGGCGCTCGCCGCCGCCATCCGGGCCGCCGGCTTCGACGTGCAGGTGCGCGACCTCTTCGAGCGCCGCAGCATCGCCGAGCTGGCGGAGTTCCTCACCGGCCGCCCCGCGCCGGCCGCGCCGGAGCCGGCCGTCGAGCCGTTCGCGCTGATCTCCGAGGCCGACCGGGCCGCGCTGCCCGACGGCGTCGTCGACGCGTACCCGTGCACCCAGGTGCAGCTCGGCATGCTCGCGGAGATGCTCGCCGACGAGCACAACCACTACCTCAACGCCACCACCTACCGCATCCCCGACGCCGGCGAGTTCTCGCTCGACGCGTTCCGGGAGGCCGCCGCGCTGCTGGTACGGCGGCACGAGGTGCTGCGCACGTCGTTCGACCTGACCGGCTACTCGGTGCCGATGCAGCTCGTGCACGCCACCGCCGAGATGCGGGTCGGCATGGACCGGGCGCAGGCCGACGACCGGGCCGGCCTGGAGCGGGAGCTGCGCGACTTCATCGCCGCCGAGCGGGCCGACATGTTCGACCTCGGCGAGCCGGCGCTGTTCCGGCTGCACGCGCGCGTCTGCGCCGACGGGAGCTGGTGGCTCACCCTCACCGAGTGCCACCCGATCATGGACGGCTGGAGCTACCACTCGCTGATGATGGAGCTGGTCGGCGCGTACCACCGGATCCGCGACGGGCTGCCGGTCGAGCCGCGCCCGGCGCCGCCGGTGCGCTTCGCCGACGCGGTCGCCGCCGAGCTGCGCTCCACTGGCGACGGGACGGACCGCGCCTTCTGGCACGACCGGGTCGCCGGCCGGGACCGGTTCGTGCTGCCCGAGGGCTGGGGCGACCCGACCGCCGCCGACGGCGCCCAGTACGACCACTGGGTGCCGCTGCACGACCTGGAGCCGGGCCTGCGGGCGCTGGCCCGCCAGACCGGCGTGCCGTTCAAGTCGGTGATGCTGGCCGCGCACCTGAAGGTGATGAGCCAGCTCACCGGGTCGGGGTCGTTCTTCACCGGGCTGGTGTCCAACATCCGCCCCGAGGTCGCCGGCGCCGACCGCGTCTACGGCATGCACCTGAACACGGTGCCGTTCGTGCACGACGCGGGCGCGCGGACCTGGCGGGAGCTGATCGGGCGGACGTTCGCCGGGGAGCTGGAGCTGTGGCCGCACCGCCGGTACCCGCTGCCGGTGCTCCAGCGGGAGGTCGGTGACGGCGGCCGGATGCTGGACGTCCGGTTCAGCTTCCACGACTTCCACCAGATCGACACCGACGAGATCGACTACGCCGACTCGATCGACGACAGCCCGAACGAGTTCCCGCTCGGCGTGATCAGCCGGCTCGGCTTCCTCACGCTGGAGGCCAACCTGCGCCACCTCGGCGTCGCGCAGGTCGCCCGCCTCGGTGGCATGTACCGGGCGGTGCTGGAGGCGATGGTCGCCGACGTGGACGGTGACGCGTCGGTGGTGTGTCTGCCGGCGGGCGAGGTGTCGGTGGTGCTGGCCGACGGGGCGTCGGCGGTGGAGCCGGTGTCGCGTTCGGTGCTGGACGAGTTCGAGGCGCGGGTGGCCGAGGTGCCGTCGGCGGAGGCCGTGTCGGTGCCGGGCGGCGCGGGGCTCGACTTCGCGGTGCTGGACGCCCGGGCCGGGCAGGTCGCCCGCTGGTTGGCCGCCCGGGGTGTGGGTGCCGGTGCTGTGGTGGGTGTGCTGCTGGACCGGGGTGTGGAGTTGGTGGCGTCGATGCTGGGGGTGTGGAAGGCGGGTGCGGCGTTCGTGCCGGTGGATCCGTCGTACCCGCCGGGTCGCATCGCGGCCATGCTCGCCGACGCGGGCGCCCGGGTCGCGATCACCTCGCAGCGGTACGCCGACCGGTTCGCCCCGGTCGGCGTGGAGGTGGTGCGCGTCGAGGAGATCGGGGAGACGGACGCGCCCCTGCCGGCCCGCGCCACGGGTCTCGACGAGTTGGCGTATGTGATTTTCACGTCGGGGTCGACGGGTCGGCCGAAGGGTGTGCAGGTGTCGCACCGGGGGTTGGCGAATCATGTGCGGTGGGCGGCGGGTGAGTTGGTGTCGCGTGGTGCGGGTGGTTGTGCGGTGTTCTCGTCGGTGGCGTTCGACTTGCAGGTGCCGAATTTGTGGGCGCCGTTGGTGGCGGGTCAGCGTGTGGTGATGGTGGGTCAGGATGTGGATCTGGCCGAGTTGGGTGCGGTGTTGGCGTCGTCGGGGCCGTTCAGTTTCTTGAAGTTGACGCCGGGTCATCTGGAGATTCTTGGTCGGCAGTTGTCGGATGAGGCGTTGGCGTCGTTGGCGGCGGTGGTGGTGGTCGCGGGTGAGGCGCTGCCTGCGGCCCTCGCCAACCGGTGGTTGGGGTTGTTGGGTGCGGGCGGTCTGGTCAACGAGTACGGGCCGACCGAGGCGAGTGTGGGCACGTGCATCTTCCCGATCGAGGTCGAGCAGGCGGGTCCGGTGGTGCCGATCGGTCGTGCCCTGCCGGGCATGACGATGTACGTGCTCAACCGGGACCTGCATCTCGCCCCGGTGGGTGTGGTCGGTGAGTTGTACGTGGGTGGCGTGGGTGTGGCCCGGGGTTATGCGGGTCAGCCGGCGTTGACGGCGGAGCGGTTCGTGCCCGACCCGTTCGCCGCAGCCGCAGCCGGCATCGAGCCCGGAACCGCGGCCGGGGCGCGGATGTACCGCACCGGCGACCTGGTGCGGCGGCTGCCCGACGGGGCGGTGGAGTTCGTCGGGCGCGTCGACCATCAGGTGAAGATCCGCGGCTACCGGATCGAACTCGGCGAGATCGAAGCGGTCCTGGAGGGCACCGACGGCGTCGGCGACGCCGTCGCCCTGGTCGGCGAGTCGGACCGGCTCGTGGTGTTCTACCGCCTGGCCGCGCCGGCGACGCCGGGCCTGCTGGACCGGATCCGGCAGCGGTGCGCGGAGCACCTGCCGGAGTACATGATCCCGGCCGAGTTCGTCGCCGTGGAGGCGATCCCACTGAACGCCAACGGCAAGGTCGACCGGGCCGCCCTCTGGGACACCGCGGTGCCGGCGCAGCGGCAGCACGTCGCCCCGGCGACCGAGCTGGAGGAACGGCTGGCGGAGATCTGGGGCCAGGTGCTCCAGCTGGAACAGGTCAGCACCCAGGACAGCTTCTTCGACCTCGGCGGGCACTCCATCAGTGCCATCGCGCTCGTGGGCGCGCTGCGCGGCGCCGGGCACCCGGTCTCGGTACGCGACGTCTTCGTGCACCGGACCGTCGCCGCCCTCGCGCGGCACCTCGCCGGCGGCGACGACACGGAGGTGGCACCCGCCTTCCGGGCCGTCGCCCCGTTCAGCCTGCTCGACGACGCCGACCGGGCCACGCTGCCCGCCGGGCTCGCCGACGCGTACCCGTGCGCGCAGGTGCAGCTCGCCATGCTGGTGGTGACGCTCTCCGACTCGGAACGGCGCACCTACCACAACGTGTCGGCGTTCCCGATCCGCGACGAGCACGCCTTCGACGGCGACGCGCTGCGCCGGGCCGTACGGACCGTCGTGGACCGGCACGAGATCCTGCGTACCTCGTTCGACCTGACCGGCTTCTCGGTGCCGATGCAGCTCGTGCACGCCGAGGTGCCCGTCGACGTCACGCTGCTCGACCTGCGCGACGGCACGGACGAGGAGGCCGAGAGCCGGCTGCGGGCGTACCTGGCCGCCGAGCGGTCCCGGCCGTTCACCCCCGACCAGGTCCCGCAGATGCGCATCGCCGGGGCGGCCGGCCGCAACGACACGTGGTGGTTCGTGCTGACCATGTCGCACGGCATCCTCGAGGGCTGGAGCCACCACTCGCTGCTCATGGAGATCCTCGACAACTACCGCAGCCTGCGCGACACCGGTGTGCCGGCGGCGTTCGAGGCGCCCCCGGTCCGCTACGCCGACTTCGTCGCCGGCGAGATCGAGGCGCTGGCGTCGGACGAGGACCGCGACTACTGGCAGGGCGTCGTCGCCCGGCCGGTCTTCGAGCTGCCCGCCGGCTGGGGCGAGGACGAGTCGGTCCCGGAGTACGAGTGCGGCACCCGCGTCCCCCTGCACGACCTGATGGACGACCTGCGCGAACTGGCCAGCCGTACCGACACGTCGCTGAAGAGCGTGCTGCTGGCCGCGCACCTGAAGGTGATGAGCCAGCTCACCGCCGAGCCCGTGTTCACCAGCGGCCTGGTCAGCCACGGCCGGCCCGAGGTGACCGGCGCCGACCGGGTCTACGGCATGCACCTCAACACGCTGCCGTTCGTGCACGACGCGGGCGCGCGTACCTGGCGGGAGCTGATCCGCAACACCTTCGCCGGGGAGCTGGAGCTGTGGCCGCACCGCCGCTACCCGCTGCCGGCCGTGCAGCGCCTGGGCGACGGGCGCCGGCCGATCGAGATCCTCTTCAACTACCTCGACTTCGAACAGGTCGACACCGAACGGGTCGACTTCGAGGACGCCATCTACGAGGCCAGCGGCGAGTTCGGCCTGCACGTCTCCACCCTCGGCGGCGTGCTCAACATCCTGGCCCGGCCGCACCAGGTCAGCTACCCCAACGTTTTGCGCCTCGGCGGCATGTACCGGGCGGTGCTGGAGGCGATGGTCGCCGATGTGGACGGTGACGCGTCGTTGACGTGCCTGCCTCCGGGTGAGGCATCGGTGGTGCTGGCCGACGGGGCGTCGGCGGTGGCGCCGGTGTCGCGTTCGGTCCTGGCGGAGTTCGAGGCGCGGGCGGCCGAGGCGCCGTCGGCGGAGGCGGTGTCCGAACCGGACGGTCGGTCGATCGACTTCGCGGGCCTGGACGCCCGCGCCGCCGTGATCGGGCGGCGCCTGGTCGGCCGGGGTGTGGGTGCCGGCGCGGTGGTGGGTGTGCTGTTGGACCGTGGTGTGGAGCTGGTGGCGTCGATGCTGGGGGTGTGGAAGGCGGGCGCGGCGTTCGTGCCGGTGGATCCGTCGTACCCGCCGGGTCGCATCGCCGCCATGCTCGCCGACGCGGGCGCCCGGGTCGCGATCACCTCGCAGCGGTACGCGGACCGGTTCGCCGGCGCCGGAGTCGACGTGCTCCGGGTCGACGAGACCGTGGACGACGGCGCCGAGGAGACCACGGCCGACGGTGCCGCGCGCGCGGCCCTGCCCGGGCCGATCGACCTCGACGAGTTGGCGTATGTGATTTTCACGTCGGGGTCGACGGGTCGGCCGAAGGGTGTGCAGGTGTCGCACCGGGGGTTGGCGAATCATGTGCGGTGGGCGGCGGGTGAGTTGGTGTCGCGTGGTGCGGGTGGTTGTGCGGTGTTCTCGTCGGTGGCGTTCGACTTGCAGGTGCCGAATTTGTGGGCGCCGTTGGTGGCGGGTCAGCGTGTGGTGATGGTGGGTCAGGATGTGGATCTGGCCGAGTTGGGTGCGGTGTTGGCGTCGTCGGGGCCGTTCAGTTTCTTGAAGTTGACGCCGGGTCATCTGGAGATTCTTGGTCGGCAGTTGTCGGATGAGGCGTTGGCGTCGTTGGCGGCGGTGGTGGTGGTCGCGGGTGAGGCGTTGCCTGCGGCCCTCGCCAACCGGTGGTTGGGGTTGTTGGGTGCGGGCGGTCTGGTCAACGAGTACGGGCCGACCGAGGCGAGTGTGGGCACGTGCATCTTCCCGGTGGAGGTCGAGCAGGCGGGTCCGGTGGTGCCGATCGGTCGTGCCCTGCCGGGCATGACGATGTACGTGCTCAACCGGGACCTGCATCTCGCCCCGGTGGGTGTGGTCGGCGAGCTGTACGTGGGTGGCGTCGGCGTGGCTCGCGGTTACGCGGGTCAGCCGGCGTTGACGGCGGAGCGGTTCGTGCCCGACCCGTTCGCCGCAGCCGGAGCCGGAACCGCAGCCGCTGCTGGAACTGCGGCAGCCGCCGGAGCCGGAACCGCAGCCGCCGCTGGAACCACGGCCGGGGCGCGGATGTACCGCACCGGCGACCTGGTGCGGCGGCTGCCCGACGGCGCGGTGGAGTTCGTCGGGCGGGTCGATCACCAGGTGAAGATCCGTGGCTACCGGATCGAACTCGGCGAGATCGAGTCGGTCGTGGAGGGCACCGACGGCGTGGCCGACGCTGTCGCCCTGGTCTCCGGCTCGGCCGCCGAGGGCGACGCCCGGCTGGTGGCGTTCTACCGGCCGGCCGAGCCGGCGACGCCGGGCCTGCTGGACCGGATTCGGCAGCGGTGCGCGGAGCACCTGCCGGAGTACATGATCCCGGCCGAGTTCGTCGCCGTGGAGGCCATCCCACTCAACGCCAACGGCAAGGTCGACCGGGCCGCCCTCTGGGAGGCGGCGGTGCCGGTCGAGCGGGCACACGTCGCCCCGGAGACCGAGCTGGAGACCCAGCTCGCCGGGATCTGGGGCCAGGTGCTCAACCTCGAACAGGTCAGCACCCGGGAGAGCTTCTTCGACCTCGGCGGCGACTCGCTGCGCGCGGTCGCCCTGGTCGGCGCGCTGCGGGCGGCCGGCTTCGGGGTGGCCGTCCGGGACGTCTTCCTGCACCGCACGGTCGCCGCCCTGGCCGGGCACCTCTCCGCCACGGACGCCGCCCCGGCGGCCCCGGCCTTCCAGGCCGTCGCGCCCTTCTCCCTGTTGACCGCCGCCGACCGGGCCACGCTGCCCGCCGGCCTCGTGGACGCCTACCCGGCCGTGCAGGCACAGGTCGGCATGGCCGTGGAGATCCAGAAGGACCCCGGCAAGTCGCTGTACCACATCGTGCGCTGCTTCCGGGTGCACAGTGGACGGCCGTTCTCGGCCGACGCGCTGCGGGCCGCCGTACGGGACGTGGTCGGCCGGCACGAGACGCTGCGTACCTCGTTCGACCTCACCGGCTATTCGGTGCCGATGCAACTCGTGCACGCCGAGGCGCCCGTCGACGTACGGGTGACGGAGCTGACCGGCGACGACGTCGAGGCGCGGCTGCGGGCGTACGTCGACGCGGAGCGGGCGCGGCCCTTCGCGCTGGACCAGCCGGCGCCGCTGCTGCGGGTCGCCGCCCACCGCACCGACGAGCGGGGCTGGTGGCTCACCGTCGCCGTCAGCCACCTGGTCACCGGCGGCTGGGACCTGAACACCCTCCTGGTCGAGCTGATCGGCTGCTACGAGCGGCGCAGCGCCGGCATGGTGCCCGAGTCGCCGGAGCCGACGGCCGTCCGGTACGCCGACTTCGTCGCCGCCGAACTGGCCGCGCTCAAGGCCGGCGAGGACGAGGCGTACTGGCGGGGCATCGTCGACGGGCACGCCGGCTTCACCCTCCCGGACGGCTGGGGCCGCACCGACGGCCCGCGCGAGAGCCTGCGGACCCGGGTCACCTACCAGGACCTGGAGCCGAAGCTGCGCGCGCTCGCGTCGACCCTCGACGTGTCGCCCAAGTCGGTGCTGCACGCCGCGCACCTGAAGGTGATGAGCCAGCTCACCGACCAGGGGCGGTTCTACACCGGGCTGGTGTGCGACGCGCGGCCCGAGGTGCGGGGCGCGGAGCGGGTGCACGGGATGTACATCAACGTGCTGCCGTTCGCGCACGCCCGGGGTGCCGGCACGTGGCGGGAGCTGGTGCGGTCGGTCTTCGACCGCGAGGTGGAGCTGTGGCCGCACCGGCGGTACCCGTTGCCGGCGGTGCAGCGGATGGCCGGCGCCGGGTCCCGCCCGATCGACGTCGTCTTCGACTACACCGAGTTCCGCCGGGCCGGGGCGGTCGCCGACGAGTCCGTCGACTTCGAGGCGATCGCCGGGGAGGGCGGCACCGAGTTCGCCCTCCAGGTGACCGCCGCCGGCGGCTTCCTCGACCTGGTCGGCGACAGCCACGTCTTCGGTCCCGTCGCGCTGGCCCGGGTGGGGGCGATGTTCCGCGAGGTGCTGACGGCGATGGTGGCCGACCCCGAGGGCGACGCGGTCGCCGTCCGCCTCCCGGCGGCGGAACGCGGGGAGATCGAGGGCTGGTCGTCCGGCGGCACCGCCGAGGTGGGCGGGTACGTGCCGGCGGCGTTCGAGGCACATGCCGCGCGGCGGCCGGACGCGGTGGCGATCACCTGCGACGGCACCCGCGTCAGCTACCGGGACCTGAACGCCCGGGCGAACCGGTTGGCGCACCACCTGCGGGAGCTGGGGGTGGGGCCGGAGGGCCTGGTCGGGGTGTGCGCCCACCGGTCGGTGGAGCAGGTCGTGGGGATGCTGGCGGTGCACAAGGCGGGTGGGGTGTACCTGCCGTTGGATCCGTCGTATCCGGCGGAGCGGTTGGCGTTCATGCTGGCCGACGCGGCGGCCCCGGTGCTGCTCACCACCGCCGAGCTGCGCGGTCAACTCCCGGCGGCCGAGGCGGCCACCGTGCTGCTGGACGCCCCGGACGCCTGGGCGGGCCAGCCGGCCACCGACCCCGAGCCGGTCACCCACGCGGACGGCGGCTGCTACGTCATCTACACCTCCGGCTCGACCGGCCAGCCCAAGGGCGTCCTCGTGCCGCACCGGGCGCTGGTCAACCGCTCCGCGTACGCCGGCCGGCGGATCAACCGCCTCGACGAAGAAGCGGTGCTGCTCCAGAAGACCGAGATCGGCTTCGACGTCTCCCCGGCCGAGGTCTACGCGGCCCTGTCGGCGGGCGCCCGGATCGTGGTGGCCCGCCCCGGCGGGCACCGCGACCCCGCGTACCTGCGGGAGCTGATCGTCCGCGAGGGCGTCACCGCCGTCGAGCTGGTGCCGAGCATGCTGTCGGCGCTGCTGGCCGAGGGGATCGGCGGCTGCCGGTCGCTGCGGTCGGTGGCGGTGGGCGGCGAGGAGATCGCCGTCGACGTGGCGCGGGCGTTCCTGGCCGCGCTGCCCGGCTGCGAGCTGCACAACACGTACGGCCCGGCCGAGACCACCGTCGACGTCACGAGCTGGCTCTGCACCGCCGACGCCCTGGCCGGGCTGACCCGGGTGCCGCTCGGCACCCCGTTCACCAACCTCACCGTCCGGGTGCTCGACGAGCACCTGCAACCGGTGCCGGTCGGGGTGCGCGGCGAGCTGTGCATCGGCGGGACGGGGCTGGCCCGGGGCTACCTCGGGGCGCCGGGAACGACCGCGCAGCGGTTCGTGCCGGACCCGTACGGCGCGCCCGGATCGCGGCTGTACCGCACCGGGGACGCGGCGGCGTGGCGGCCCGACGGCACCGTCGACTTCCTGGGTCGCATCGACTCCCAGGTCAAGCTGCACGGCGTACGCATCGAGCTGGGGGAGATCGAGACGGCCCTGCGCGGCTGCCCCGGGGTGACCGACGCGGTTGCCGCGGTCCGCGAGCAGGACGGCCGGCGCACCCTGGTCGGCTACCTCGTCACCGACGGCGGGCCCGCGCCCACCCCCGGTGAGCTGCGCGAGCGGCTGCTGGCCGAGCTGCCCGAGGCGACGGTACCGGCCGCGTACGTCACGATCGACGCCGTTCCCGTGGACCCGCACGGCAAGGTCGACCGGCGGCAACTGCCGGCGCCGGACGCGCGGTCCTACGCCCGGGGCCGCTACGAGCGGCCCAACGGCCCGGTGGAGTCGGCGATGGCCGGCGTCTGGTCGTGGGTGCTCGACCTCGACCGGGTCAGCGTCACCGAGAGCTTCTTCGACCTGGGCGGCGACTCGATGACGGCGGTGACCCTGGTCGGGTCGCTCCGCGCCGCCGGCCACGACGTCACCGTGCGGGACATCTTCGCGCACCGCACGATCCGCCGCCTGGTCACCGCGCTCGCCGAGGCCGACACCGCCAAGGAGGGGGCCTTTCGCCCCGTCGAGCCGTACGCGCTGATCGACGCCGCCGACCGGGCCAGGCTCCCCGGCGGCCTGGTCGACGCGTACCCGGCGACGCAGGCGCAGGTCGGCATGGCCGTGGAGATCCAGAAGGACCCGGAGAGGTCGCTGTACCACATCGTGCAGTCGATCCGGGTCGACGACGGGCGGCCGTTCGACGCCCGCGCGCTCCAGGCGACGGTCGACGCGCTGGTCGCCCGGCACGAGACGCTGCGCACCTCGGTCGACCTGACCGGCTACTCGGTGCCGATGCAGCTGGTGCGCGCGAGCGCCGCCGTACCGGTCGCCGTACACCCGGCCGCCGCGCACCCCGAGCACCTGGCCGCCGAGCGGCGTACCCCCTTCGACCTGGACTCGGACGCCGCGCTGCTGCGGGTCGCCGCGTACGCCGACGGCGCCGGGGCCTGGTGGCTGACCCTCGCCGTGAGTCACCTGGTGACGGGCGGCTGGGACCTCAACGCCCTGCTCGCCGAGCTGCTCGGCGAGTACGCCCGGCGCAGCCGCGGCGAGGCGCCGAAGCAGGACGAGCCCCCCGCCGTCCGGTACGCCGACCACGTCGCCGGCGAGCTGGCGGCGCTGCGCTCGCCGGAGACCGCCGAGCACTGGCGGGCGGTGGTGACCGGGCGGCCCAAGCTCACCCTCCCGGACGCCTTCGGCGACCGGTCCGGCACGGCAACGGTCTGCCGGTACACGGTCGACGTCAACGACCTGGACGCGGCGGTCCGACGCCTCGCCAGCGACACCGGCACCTCGGTCAAGGCGGTGCTGCACGCCGCGCACCTGAAGGTGATGAGCCAGCTCACCAGCGGGTCCGCCTTCTACACGGGCCTGGTGTGCGACGCGCGGCCCGAGGTGCGGGGCGCGGAGCGGGTGCACGGGATGTACATCAACGTGCTGCCGTTCCCGCACGCCCGCGCGGCGGGGACGTGGCGGGAGCTGGTGCGCTCGGTCTTCGACCGCGAGGTGGAGCTGTGGCCGCACCGGCGCTACCCGCTGCCGGCCGTGGCGCGGCTGGCCGACGCCGGGTCCCGGCCGATCGACGTCGTCTTCGGCTACGTGGAGACCCGGCAGGACGGCGGCGCGGCGGCCGAGTCAGCCGGCACTGACCTCGTCGAGGTCGGCGGGCCCGGGGCCACCGAGTTCGGCCTGTCGGTCGGGGCGGGCGGCGGCACCGTCCGCCTGGTCAGCGACAGCCGGACCGCCGACCCGGCCGCCCTGGTGCGGATCGGGGCGATGTTCCGCGAGGTGCTGACGGCGATGGTGACCGACCCGGACGGGGACGCGGCGGCGCCGCGCCTGCCGGCCGGGGAGCGCGAGGAGATCGCCCGGTTCGCCCCGGGCCGGACCGTCGAGGTCGGCGGGTACGTGCCGGCCGCGTTCGAGGCGCAGGCCGCGCGGCGGCCGGACGCGGTGGCGGTCACGGCCGAGGGCGTGTCGTTCTCGTACGGGCAGCTCAACGGCCGGGCGAACCGGTTGGCGCATCACCTGCGGGAGCTGGGGGTGGGGCCGGAGGTCCTGGTCGGGGTGTGTGCGCACCGGTCGGTGGAGCAGGTCGTGGGGATGCTGGCGGTGCACAAGGCGGGTGGGGTGTACCTGCCGTTGGATCCGTCGTACCCGGCGGAGCGGTTGGCGTTCATGCTGGCCGACGCGGCGGCCCCGGTGCTGCTCACCACCGCCGAGCTGCGGGCGCAACTGCCGCCGGTCGACGCCACGGTGGTGCTGCTCGACGAGCCGGACGCCTGGGCCGACCGGTCGCCGACCGACCCGGAGCCGCTGACCGACCCCGACAACGGCAGCGTCGTCATCTACACCTCCGGTTCCACCGGCCGCCCCAAGGGCTCGCTGCTCTCGCACCGGGCCCTGGTCAACCGCACCGGGCACGTCGGCGCGCGGGTCTACCGGCTGGACTCCGACGCCGTCGTGCTCCAGAAGACCGAGATCGGCTTCGACGTCTCGCCGGGCGAGGTCTACGCGGCCCTGTCGGCGGGCGCCCGGATCGTGGTGGCCCGCCCCGGTGGGCACCGCGACCCCGCGTACCTGTGCGAGCTGATGGCCCGCGAGGGCGTCACCACCGTCCACTTCGTACCGTCGATGCTGCCTGCGCTGCTCGCCGAGGGGCTGGCCGGCTGCCGGTCGCTGCGGTCGGTGGCGGTGGGCGGCGAGGAGATCGGCGTCGACGTGGCGCGGGCGTTCCTGGCCGCGCTGCCCGGCTGCGAGCTGCACAACACGTACGGCCCGGCCGAGGCCACCGTCGACGTGAGCAGCTGGCAGTGCACCGCCGACGCCGTGGCCGGGCTGTCCCGGGTGCCGCTCGGCACCCCGCACCCGAACCTGCGGCTGTACGTGCTCGACGAGCGGCTCGACCTCGTGCCGCTGGGCGTGCCCGGCGAGCTGTGCATCGGCGGGACGGGGCTGGCCCGGGGCTACCTGGGCCGGCCCGGGCCGACCGCCGAGAAGTTCGTGCCGGACCCCTACGGCCCGCCCGGATCGCGGCTGTACCGCACCGGGGACGCGGCGGCGTGGCGGCCGGACGGCACCGTCGACTTCCTGGGCCGGCTCGACTCCCAGGTGAAGCTGCACGGCGTACGCATCGAGCTGGGGGAGATCGAGACGGCCCTGCGCGCCTGCCCCGGCGTGGCCGACGCCGTCGCCGCCGTCCGCGAGCACGACGGCCGCCGCACCCTCGTCGGGTACGTGCTGCCGACCCCCGGCGACGCACCGACCCCGTCCGGGCTGCGGGAGCGGCTGCTCGCCGCGCTGCCCGAGGCGATGGTGCCGGCCGCCTACGTCACCCTCGACGCCATCCCCAAGGACCCGAACGGCAAGGTCGACCGGCGCCAGCTCCCGGCCCCCGATGCCGGCGCGTACGCCACCGGGGACTACCAGGCCCCGACCGGCGACGTGGAGGAGGAGATCGCCGGGATCTGGGCGCGGGTGCTCGGCGTGGCCCGCGTCGGCGTCACCGACAGCTTCTTCGACCTCGGCGGCGACTCGATGCTCGCGGTCACCCTCGTCGGCACGCTGCGCGCCGCCGGGCACCCCACCAGCGTGCGGGACGTCTTCGCCCACCGCACCGTACGCCGGCTGGCCGCCGCGCTGACCGACGCCGACACCGACGAGTTCCGCCCGGTCGCCCCGTACGCGCTGATCGGCGCCGCCGACCGCGCCAGGCTGCCCGGCGGCCTGGTCGACGCCTACCCGGCGTCGCGTACCCAGCTCGGCATGCTGGTGGAGTCGGCCGTCAGCGGCGACCGCGCGGTCTACCACAGCGTCCTGGCCCACCAGGTCCGCGACGGGCGGCCGTTCGACGCGGAGGCGCTGCGCGGCGCGGTCCGCGCCGTGGTCGCCCGGCACGAGATCCTGCGCACGTCGTTCGACCTGGTCGGCTATTCGGTGCCGATGCAGCTCGTGCACGCCGACGCGGCACCCGACGTACGCGTCGAGGACGGCCGGGGCGTCCCGGCCGAGCGGCACGTCGCGCTCTTCGCGGAGTTCATCGCCGCCGAGCGGGCCCGCCCGTTCGACGTGTCGGTCGCGCCGCTGCTGCGGGTCACGGCGCACGTGGACAGCGACGAGAGCTGGTGGTTCACCTTCACCATCTCCCACACCGTCACCGAGGGCTGGAGCAGCGCGCGGCTGGTCACCGAGGTGCTCGACTGCTACGCCGAGCTGGCCGACGGCCGCACCCCGGCGCCGGCAGCCGTGCCGCCCGTGCGCTACGCCGACTTCATCGCCGCCGAGATCGCCGCGCTGGAGTCGGCCGCCGACCGGGAGCACTGGCGGTCGGTGTGGGACGGGCGTGCCCCGTTCACCCTGCCCGCCGGCTGGGGCGAGCCGGACGCGCCGGACGCCACGGTGGACGCCACTGTCGACTTCGACGACCTGGACGAGGCGCTGCGCGCCCTGGCCCGAGACACCGACGTGTCGGTGAAGGCGGTGCTGCACGCCGCGCACCTGAAGGTGCTCAGCCAGCTCACCGGCGAGCCGGGCTTCCACGCCGGCCTCGTCTGCGACGCCCGGCCCGAGGTGCTCGGCGCCGACGAGGTGCATGGCATGTACCTCAACACGGTGCCGTTCCCGTACGACCGGTCGGCCCGCACCTGGCGGGACCTCGTCGCCGCGGTGTTCGACCGGGAGGTCGCGCTGTGGCCGCACCGGCGGTTCCCGCTGGCCGAGATGCAGCGCGAGGCCGGCCACCGGCTGCTGCACGTCCTGTTCAACTACCAGGACTTCACCCGCGCGACGCAGGGCGGCGACGGGTCCGGCCCGGTGGTCACCGGCGCCGCCGGCGAGGGCGCCACCGAGTTCGACCTCTCGTGCTTCGCCCAGCGGGGCCGCTACGCGCTCTCCGCGCGGGCGGGGCTGGTCAGCCAGGCCAACCTGGACCGGATCGCCGGCATGTACCGGGCGGTGCTGGAGGCGATGGTCGCCGACCCCGACGGCGACTGCCAGGCGGTCTGCGTGCCCGGGGGCGAGCGCGACCGGCTGCTCGGCGTCACCGACGCGGGCGCGGACGAGCCGGTCACGGGCACCATGGTCGAGCTGTTCCAGGCTCAGCTGGCCCGCGATCCGCAGGCGGTGGCCGTGGTGGCCGGCGCGGTCGAGCTGACGTACGCCCAGGTCGACGCCGCCGCCAACCGGCTCGCGCACCACCTGCGCGCGGCCGGCGCCGGCCGGGAGACCATCGTCGGGGTCTGCCTCGACCGGGACGCGGACCTGGTGCCCGCGCTGCTCGGCGTGCTCAAGGCGGGGGCGGCGTACCTGCCACTGGACCCGGCCCAGCCCGCCGAGCGGATCGGCTACATGCTGGCCGACGCCGGGGCGCGGACCGTGGTGACGACCTCCGCGCAGGCGGAGGTGCTCGCCGGCTTCGACGGGCGGCGGGTGCTGCTGGACGCAGGCGACCTGGCCGGGCTCCCGGAGACCGATCCGGGGATCGCCCGCGACCCCGACGACCTGGTCTACGTCATCTACACCTCCGGCTCGACCGGCCGGCCCAAGGGCGTCTGCGTGAGCGACGCCAACGTGCTGCGCCTGCTCGACGCCGCGCAGGAGCACTACGCGGTGGACGAGACCGACGTGTGGGCGCTGTTCCACTCGTACGCCTTCGACGTCTCCGTCTGGGAGCTGTGGGGCGCGCTGCTGCACGGCAGCCGGCTGGTGCTGGTGCCCCGCGAGGTGGCCCGGGTGCCGCAGGACCTGCTGGACCTGCTGGTGACGCAGCGGGTCACCATGCTGGCGCAGACCCCGACGGCGCTGCGCGGGTTGGTCCGGCTCGCCGCCGAGGACGCCCCCGGGATCCGGGACCTGTCGCTGCGGGCGGTGGTGGTCGCGGGGGAGAAGCTCGACTTCGCCGACCTCGCCCCGTGGGCGTCCCGCCTCGGGCTGGCCCGCACGGCGCTGGTCAACATGTACGGGATCACCGAGACCACCGTCTACTCCACCTACCACCGGATCACCCGGGCCGACCTCGCGCCGGGGGTGGGCAGCCGCATCGGCCGGCCGCTGTCCGGCGTGCGGATGTACGTGCTCGACCAGTACGGCCACCCGGCGCCCATCGGGGTGCCCGGCGAGGTGTACCTGGCCGGGCACGGGGTGGCCCGCGGCTACCTCCACCAGCCCGAGCTGACCGCCCGGCGGTTCCTGCCCGACCCGTACGGCCCGGCCGGCAGCCGGATGTACCGCACCGGCGACCTGGCCACCCGCCTGCCCGACGGCAGCGTGGAGTTCCTCGGCCGCCTCGACGACCAGGTGAAGCTGCGGGGCTACCGGATCGAGCCGGGCGAGATCGAGGCGGCGCTGACCGCGCTGCCCGGTGTCGCGGAGGCGGTCGTCGTGCTGCGCGCGGACGACCCGGCCGATCCCCGGCTGACCGCGTATCTGGTGGCCGGCGGCGGGGAGCCGCCGCAGGTCGCCTCGCTGCGCGAGCGGCTGGGGCGCAGCCTGCCGGAGTACATGGTCCCGTCGGCGTTCGTGGTGCTGGAGCAGTTGCCGCGCAACAACAGCGGCAAGCTGGACCGGCGGGCGCTGCCCGCCCCCACCGGCGCGACGCTGGCGGGCCGGGACTTCGTCGCCCCGGCGGGCCCGCTGGAGGAGCGGGTGGCCGCCGTCTGGGCCGACGTGCTGGGCCTGCCGGCGGTCGGCGTCACCGACGGCTTCTTCGACCTCGGCGGGCACTCGATCACGGCGCTGGTGCTGGCCGGCACGATGCGCGCGGCCGGGCTGGACGTGACGGTGGCGGACATCTTCCGGCACCCGAGTGTCCGGGCGCTGGGCGAGGTGCTGGCGAGCCGGGACGCGCCGGCGCCGACCGACCGCCCCGTCGAGCCCTTCGAGCTGGTCGCCCCCGCCGACCTGCCGCTGCTGCCGGCCGGGCTGGACGACGCGTACCCGCTGTCGCGGGTGCAACTGGGGATGCTGCTGGAGATGCTGGCCGACAACGGCCAGAACCACTACCACAACGTCGTCTCGTTCCTGATCCCCGACGACGAGCCGTTCGACCTGGCGACGCTGCGGACCGCCGTCGCCGAGGTGGTGGCCCGGCACGACGTGCTGCGTACCTCGGTGGACACGAGCGGCTACTCGGTGCCGATGCAGCTCGTGCACCGCGCGGTGGACGTCCCGGTCCACACCCGCGACCTGCGCGGGGTCGCCGAGGCGGACCGGACGGCCCTGGTGCGCCGGCTCGTCGGCGAGGAGTACGCCGAGCTGTTCGACGTCGAGCGGGCGCCGCTGCTGCGGTTCACCGTCTGCCTGGAGACCGACCGGAGCTGGCGGCTGGTGCTCACCATCTGCCACGTCATCATCGAGGGCTGGAGCCTGCACGCCCTGGTGATGGAGATCCTGGACCGGTACCACGCGCGGCGGGCGGGCGCGGAACCCGACGTCACCGCCCCGCCCGGGGTGCGCTTCGCCGACTTCGTCGCCGGCGAGCTGCGCGCCCTGGACTCGGCGGCCGACCAGCGGTACTGGCAGGACGTGGTCGAGCGGCACCCGAGGTTCCTGCTCCCCGCCGCGTGGGCGCCGCCCGCGCCGGCCACCCGGGAGCCGTACACCGAGGTGGTGTCCTACGCGGACCTGGAGCCGCGGCTGCGGGCCCTGGCCTCGGCGGCCCGGGTCTCGCTCAAGGCGGTGCTGCACGCCGCGCACCTGAAGGTGCTCAGCCAGCTCACCGACGAGCCGGCCTTCTACAGTGGGCTGGTCTGCAACACCCGGCCCGACGTGGTGGGCAGCGAGCGGGTCTACGCCATGTCGCTGAACACCCTGCCGTTCCCGCACGACCGGACGGCGGGCAGCTGGCGCGAACTCATCCAGCGGGTGCACGCCCGGGAGGCCGACCTGTGGCCGCACCGGCGCTACCCGGCACCGGCCATCCGCACCCCCGGCCGGGGTGCCACCCTCACCGACGTCTACTTCAGCTACCTCGACTTCACCGAGGTCGACGGCGGACGCACCGCGCCCGTGGAGCGGATCGGCGCGAGCACCTCCGAGTTCGCGCTCGCCGTCGCCGCGGGCGCCGGCCGGCTCGAACTGAGCACCGACAGCCACGCCATGGGCCGGGCCGACGCCGCGCGGCTGGGCGGCATGTACCGGCTGGTGCTGGAGGCCATGGTGGCCGACCCCGACGGCGACCCCCGGGCGACGTACCTGCCCGCCGGGGAGCGACACGACGTGCTGGTGGGCTGGAACGCCTCGGCCGCGCCGGGATGCGTCGACCTCGTCCCGGACCGGGTCGCGGCGCGGGCCGCCGCCACCCCCGACGCGGAGGCCGTCGACGGTACGACCTACGCCGAGCTGGACGCGGCGGCCAACCGGATCGGCCACCACCTGCGCGCGGCGGGGATCGGCCCGGAGCGGGTCGTCGGGGTGCTGCTGGACCGGGGCGCCGACCTCGTCGCCGCCCTGCTCGGGGTGTGGCGGGCCGGCGGCGCGTACCTGCCGATCGACCCGGGGCACCCGGTCGAGCGGGTCGCCGCGATGCTCGCCGACGCCGGGGCGACGGTGGTGGTGACCTCGACCGGCCACGCCGATCGGCTCACCGGCGTAGAGCTGGTGCTGCTCGACCGCGACGCCGAGCGGATCGCCGCGCTGCCCGCCGACCCGCCGGCCGGCCGCCCCGACCCGGACCACCTCGCGTACGTCATCTTCACCTCCGGCTCGACCGGCCGGCCGAACGGCGTGCAGATCAGCCACCGCGGCCTCGCCAACTACCTCGGCTGGGCGGCGGAGGAGCTGATCGGGGACCGCACCGGCGGCGCCGCGCTCTTCTCGTCGGTCGCGTACGACATGGTGGTGACCAGCATCTGGGCGCCGCTGGTCACCGGGCAGCGGCTGTGGCTGCTGCCGCCCGACGCCGGGCTGGACGAGCTGGGTCCGAGGCTGGCCGACGCCGGCCCGTTCAGCTTCGTCAAGCTGACCCCCGGCCACCTCGACCTGCTGACCCGCCAGCTCGGCGCGGAGCAGGCGGCGGCCCTGACCCCGCTGCTGGTCCTGGGCGGCGAGGCGCTGACCCGGCAGGTCTGCGACCGCTGGCACGCGCTCGCGCCGGGCAGCGTGCTGCTCAACGAGTACGGGCCGACGGAGGCGACCGTGGCCGTCAGCCGGTACCCGGTCACCGGGCCGCTGCCGGGCGACGTGGCGCCGATCGGCCGGCCGATGGCCGGGATGCGGACGTACGTCCTCGACGCCGACCTGCAACCGGTGCCGGTGGGCGTGGTCGGCCACGTCCACCTCGGCGGCCCCGGTCTCGCCCGGGGCTACGCCGGCCGGCCGGCCCTGACCGCCGACCGGTTCGTGCCCGACCCGTTCGCCGCGGGCGGCGGGCGGCTGTACCGGACCGGCGACCTGGGCCGCTGGCTGCCGGACGGGCAGCTCGACCTGCTCGGCCGGGTCGACGACCAGGTGAAGATCCGAGGCCACCGGGTGGAGCCCGGCGAGGTCAGGGCGGTGCTGGTGGCGCATCCGGGCGTGCGGGACGCGGTGGTGACCGTCGAGTCGACGGGCGCCGGCGGACCCCGCCTGGTGGCCTACCACGTCGGCGACGCGCCGGACCTGGCCGCGCACTGTGCCCGGTGGCTGCCGAGCCAACTGGTCCCGAGCGTCTTCGTCCCGGTGCCGGCCATTCCGCTCAACGCCAACGGCAAGGTCGACCGTCGGGCGCTGCCCCCGGTGGACCTGGCCGGGGCGGCCGACCACACCCCGCCCCGCCCGGGGCTGGAGCAGGTGGTCGCCGAGATCTGGGCCGGGGTCCTGGAGGTCGACCGGGTGGGCCGGCACGACCGCTTCTTCGCCCTGGGCGGGCACTCGCTGCTGGTCGTACCGGTGGTCACGGCGGCCCGGCAGGCCGGAGTTCCGCTGACGCTGCGGGCGGCGATGCTCGACCGGACGCTGGCCGAGCTGGCCGCCTCGCTCGCCCCGACCGGGGCGGCGGCGCCCGTCGAAGCGGCGAATCCGGCGGTACGCGCCGGCGTGGCGCGGGCCGTGCCGGTGCTGCCGGCCGTCGAGCCGCTGCTCGCCGCCCACCGGGTGCCCGGCGCCTCGCTGGCCCTGCTCGCGGACGGTGAGCTGGTGGAGGTCCGCGCCGCCGGGCACCGCGCGGCCGGCGGCGACGCCCCGGTGACCCCGGCGACCATCTTCCAGGTCGGCTCGGTCAGCAAGCTGGTCACCGCGGTGGGCGCGCTGGTCCTTGTCGGGCGGGGGCAGCTCCAGCTCGACACGGACGTCAACGCGTACCTGAAGGGCTGGCAGCTGCCGGCCGACCGACCGGTGAGCCTGCGGCAGCTGCTCTCCCACGTCGCCGGGCTGACCCCGACGGGCAGCACCGGGCACCCGCGTGGCGGCCCCGTGCCGAGCCTGTCGGACGTGCTGCACGGCCGGGGTGTGCCCACCGGACCGGTCCGGGCGCTCGACGCGCCCGACACGGTGGCGGTGGAGCGCAACAGCCACTTCGTGGTGGTGCAGCAGCTCATGGAGGACGTCACCGCGACGCCCTTCGCCGACCTGATGGCCGAGCTGGTCTTCGGACCGGCGGGGATGACCGGCAGCAGCTTCGACCAGAGCTTCCCGGAGACGTCCGGCCGGCCGGTGGCCGTCGGGCACGACGTGCGGGGCGAGCCGCTCCCGGGCGGCTGGCAGGTGCGTACGGACCTGGCGGCGGCCGGCCTCTGGACCACCGCCACCGACCTGGCCCAGCTCGTCAGGGAGATCCACCTCGCGCACCGGGGCGACCCGGCCCTGCTCAGCCGGGAGCTGGCGGTGGCCCAACTGACCACCGGAACGGGCGGCGTCTTCGGACTCGGCTGCATGGTGGACCGCATCGACGGGCCCGCCGGGACACGGGTGGAGTTCACCCACCGGGGCCGCATCCCCGGCTACCAGGCGCTCACCGCCGGCCGGGTGCCCGACGGCTCCGGGCTGGTGGTGCTGACCAACGGCGACCAGGGCCCCGAGGTCGTGTCGCGGTTGGCGTCCGACATCGCACTGACGGAGGAAATGTGATGACGACCGTACCGAGCATCCTTGCCACGGTCACCGACCCACCGACCCGGCAGGTGCGGCACCTGGTGTCGATCCGCGACCTGACCGACGACGACCTCTACTCGATCGTGGCGCGGGGGGCGAGGTTCGCCGCCGGCGAATCCGCCAGCCCGCTGGCCGACCGGGTGGTCGGCACCTACTTCGTGAAGACGTCGACCCGGACCCGGACCGCGTTCACCGTGGCCGCGCTGCGGCTCGGCGCGAAGACCATCCAGTACGGGCCGAACGACCTCCAGGTCAACACCGGGGAGTCCAGCGAGGACACCGGCCGGGTGCTGTCGGGCATGCTCGACGTGCTGGTGGCGCGGACCGCCGCCGACCCGGAGGAGATGCGCGACTGGTCGCGCCAGCACCGGATGGCCGTGATCAACGCGATGAGCGCCGAGGAGCACCCGACGCAGGCGCTGGCCGACCTGACCACCCTGCTGCGGCGCTTCGGCCGCATCGAACACCTGCGGCTGCTCTACCTGGGCGAGGCGAACAACACCGCGACCGCACTGGCCCTGGCGCTGACCCGCTTTCCCGGCGTCGAGTTGGAGCTGCGCACCCCGGCGGGGTACGGGCTGCCGGCGCAGATCGCGACGGTCGCGCGGGAGCAGGCCCAGCGCTGCGGCGCCCACCTCGTCGAACGGCACCACATGGACGACCTGCCGGGTGACCTGGACGCCATCTACACCACCCGCTGGCAGACCACCGGCACCAGCAAGCCCGACCCCGACTGGCGGACGCGCTTCGCCCCGTTCCGGGTGGACCGGGAGCTGTGGCGGCGCAGCCCGCACGCGGTCTTCATGCACGACCTCCCGGCGCACCGCGGGGAGGAGGTGACCGCCGAGGTCCTGGACGGGCCGGCCAGCATCGCCTTCCAGCAGGCGGAGAACAAGCTCTACAGCGCGATGGCCGTGCTCGACTGGTGCCGGGCCACCCCCGCCGGGTCCGCGTCGTGAGCGCGGTCGGGCACCCGGCGGACACGTCCCGGCAGCCGGGCCGCCTGACCGACAACCGTGACTTCCTGCTGCTCTGGGTCGGTTCCGGGGTCTCGGCGCTGGGCTCCCGGGCCACCTCGATCAGCTACACCCTGCTGGTCTTCTGGTCGACCGGCTCGGCCACGGCGGCCAGCCTGGTCACCTTCGCCGCGCTGCTGCCCAACCTGGTCACCCAGTTGCCGGCCGGCGCGCTTGTCGACCGCTGGGACCGCAGGCGGACCATGGTGCTCTGCAACGTCGGGCGGATCGTCGCGATCGGCAGCGTCGCGGTCGCGGTGGCCCGGGACTCGGTGTGGCTGCCGCACCTGATGGCGGTCGCGTTCGTGGAGGCCAGCCTGGGCATCTGCTACGCCCTGGCCGAACGCGCCGCGGTGTTCAACGTGGTTCCGGCCGACCGGTACGGCGCCGCGACGGCGGCGAACGAGTCGCGGGCCAACGCGGCCAGCATCCTCGGCCAGCCGGCCGGCACCCTGCTCTACGCGCTCACCCGCTGGGCGCCGTTCGGCTTCGCCGTGCTGATGCACGTGATCTCGCTGGTCACCCTGCTGTTCGTGCGGCGGGACCTGCAGGCGCCGAAGGCGCGCGCGGACGAGCCCGGTGGCCTGCTGGCCCGGGTACGGGAGGGCTTCGTCTTCGTCTGGGGCCAGACCTACCTGCGCCGAGCCCTCGGCCTCTTCGCGGCGAGCAACATCCTGTTCCAGGTGCTGGGCCTGGGCCTCGTGGTGATCGTCAAGAACCAGGGCGGCTCGCCACCCACGGTCGGGATGCTGCTCGTGGTGAACAGCGTGTTCGGCATGGCCGGCGCGATGACCAGCAACTTCTACCTGAGCCGCTGGGGGATCCGGCGGATCATCATGGGGGTCAACATCGCCTGGGCGGTGCTGATGCCGCTGCTCGCGCTGGCACCGGGACTCGTCGTCCTCGGCGCGATCTTCGCCCTGATCCACTACGGCGCCGGCATCAGCAACGTGGCCGGGATGCTGTACGTGCTCCAGAGCGCACCCGACCACCTGCGCGGGCGGGCCGGCTCGATCGTCATGCTGCTCAGCTCGGGGGCCAACTCCCTCGGAGCGCTGTTCGCGGGCTTCCTGCTCGACCTGACGAGCATCACCAAGGCCATGCTGATCGTGGGCGGGGCGATGGGGGTGATCGCGGTGCTCGCGGTGCTCGGCTTCGGCGGTCGCGCCCGGGCCGAGGCGGAGCGGGCGGAGGCCGCCGAGCGGGCGGGCCGGGCGACCCGGGACGGCGGCGATATGGACGGAATATAGCGGAGCGGCAGAGCATGGGAGGGATCGCACAGCTTGGGACGGTGAGGAGCCCCGGAATGAACGAGCACGCGAGCTGGAAGCCGTTGGAGATCACCCCGGAGAGCGCCGGCTGCGCGCCGAGCGCCGAGGGACTGGTCGGCCACCTGCGCGAGCTGGACCTGGCGGAGGTGCTCACGGCCGAGAAGGCGCTCGTCTTCCGTGGCTTCGGGGTGCGGCCGGAGACCCTGGACCCGGTGATGGACCTGCTGCTGCCGAGGCGACTGGCGTACGTGCACGGCAACTCGCCGCGCACCAAGGTGGGCCGCAACGTCTACACCTCCACCGAGTACCCGTCCCGCTACACCATCTCAATGCACAACGAGCTGTCGTACGCGGCGCGGTGGCCGGCCCGGCTGCTCTTCTTCTGCCAGATCGCCGCCGAGACCGGCGGCGCCACCCCCGTCGTCGACGCCGAACTGTGGCTCGACTCCCTGGACCCGCAGCTGCGCGCCGACTTCGCCGGTGGCCTGCGGTACCAGCAGAACCTGCACGACGGCATGGGGCTGGGCAAGAGCTGGCGGGACACGTTCGAGACCGACAGCCGCGACGAGGTCGAGGAGTTCCTCGCCGGCGCCGGCGCCACCTGGGAGTGGACCGCCGACGGGCTGCGGGTGATCCAGCTCCGGCCGGCCACGCTGCGGCACCCGGTCACCGGGGCCGAGGTGTGGTTCAACCAGGCCGACCAGTGGCACCCGGCCGGCCTGGACGACGACATCGCCAGGGTGATGACCCAGGTGATGGGCCCGGACGAGCTGCCCCAGTCGGTGACCTTCGCCGACGGCTCCCCGATCCCCGACGAGTACGTCACCCAGATCCGCGACCGGGGCCTGGAGGCGGCGGTCGACGTCGACTGGCGGGTCGGCGACCTGCTGCTGATCGACAACGTGCTCACCGCGCACGGCCGGCGCCCGTACACAGGTGACCGCCGGGTGCTGGTGGCGATGTCGGACTGAGCGGCGCGACCGGGAAGTGCCCCAGATGTCCCTGCCCCGTCCGACCGGCGGCGATCCCTGGCTGCGGGTGTTCCGGGGCGGCGCGCACCCGGATCTGCGGTTGGTCTGCCTGCCGCACGCCGGCGGCTCGGCCGGGTTCTTCCAGACCTGGGCAGCGCGGCTGCCGGACTCCGTCGATGTGCTCGCCGTCCGCTACCCGGGCCGGCAGGACCGGCTCTCCGAGCCGTGCGTCGACCGGATGGACGTGCTCGCCGACCGGGTCACCGAGGCGCTCACCGGGTACCTGGACCGTCCCCTCGCCCTGTTCGGCCACAGCATGGGCGCCTCGGTCGCCTACGAGGTGGCCGCCCGGCTGGAGGAGCGGTTCGGCGTCGTGCCGGCGTTCCTGTTCGTCTCGGGGCACGGGGCACCGCACGTCACCCGGATCGACCAGCACCCCGACCACCTCGACGACGAGGAGTTCCTCGCCCGGATCGCCGCGCTCGGCGAGGTGGATCCGATGGTCTTCCGCTCCCGGAAGCTGCGGGAGCTGGTCGTACCGGCGCTCCGGGCCGACCTGCGGCTGATCCACGGCTACCTGCCGCGCGCGCCCCGGACCGTGTCCGCGCCGATCACGGCGTACCTCGGCACGGGGGATCCGGCCTGCGACCGGGAGTCGGTCTCCGCCTGGGCGGAGCTGACCACCGGCGGCTTCCGGCTGCGGGCGTTCCCCGGCGACCACTTCTATCTCGTGCCGGCGCGGGCGGAGCTGCTCGCGGACCTGACCGCGCAGCTCGCCGGCCGGCCGTCCGTTTCCCGTGCCGCGGCATCCGTGGCCGCGCACCTGACCTGACCGGCACCGCCGGATTCGCACCTGGAGGGCGCATCGTGACCGCACCGGACGTCGAGGCGACGCCACAGCCGCTCGTGGACGTGGACCAGGAACGCCACGCGCGGTTCCGTACCTCCTTCGAGGCGGTGACGGACTTCGGGCGCCGGCTGCTGGCGGCCCGGTTGGCCGCCGCGGGCGTCCTGCCCGCCCCCGGGGCCGTCGCCGGCCGGGAGGAGATCCTGGCCCGGCTCGCGGTGGCTTCCGGCTACCAGCGGCTCGGCGACGCCCTGCTCGACCTGCTGGCGGACGCCGGCCTGCTGCGTCGGCACGGCGACGGGCTCGCCGTGACCGGACGGGTCGCCGAGGCGGCCGCGTTCGCCGAGGACGACGCGGTCGACGCGGCGGCGGCGACGCTGCGCCGGGAGCACCCGGAGGCCGCCGGATACGTGCCGCTGCTGGTCGCCTGCCAGACGCAGCTCGTCGAGGTGGTGCGGGGCGACCGGCCGGCGAACGAGGTGCTCTTCCCGGGCGGTTCCGCCGACCTGGTCTCCGCGATCTACCGGGACAACGTCCAGCTGGACTTCTACAACCGGCTCTGCGCGGCGCGGGTGCGGGAGCACGTCCGGCAGTTCCTGCGGCGCTACCCGCGGTCCTACGCCCACGTCATGGAGGTGGGCGCGGGGACCGGTGGCACCAGCGGCCCGGTGCTCGACGCCCTGGCGGACCGGACGGAGCGGCTGCGGTACTTCTACACCGACGTGGGGCCCGCGTTCCTGCGGCTGGGGCGGCAGCGCTTCGGTGTCGACCGGCCACACGTCGACTTCGCCCGCTACAACGTGGAGGGCGTACCCGAGGACCAGGGCTTCGAACCCGGCTCGATGGAGGTCGTGCTGGCCAGCAACGTCCTGCACGCCACCCTGCGGATCTCCGCCGCGCTGCGGCACTGCCACGCGCTGCTCAAGCCGGGCGGCATCCTGGTGATCAACGAGATGACCAGCCGCCTCGACTACAACACGCTGACCTTCGGCCTGGCCGAGGGCTGGTGGCGGCACGCGGAGGACGAGCCGCGAGTGCCGGCGTCCCCGCTGCTGGACGTGGCGGGCTGGCGGGCCGCCCTGGGCCGGGCCGGCTTCGTCGACGTGCGGGCGCACGCCGTGCCCGGGCTCGACGCCGCCGAGCAGGTGCAGACCATGTTCGTGGCGACGGCCACCGGTGGGGGCGGCTCGTCCCGCTGAGGTTCCGTCCCGTCCGCGTACGCCCCGACCGGGGTCGCGTCCACCGTGCCGCGCGGCACGGGCCGCGACCCCGGTAGCGCCCTGCGCGACCCCTGTGGAGCACCGGTGTCGGCGCCTAAACCCGGTAGGTCTTTACCCGCACCCCTAAATGTTCCGGCAAGATCTTTCGTTCACGAATATTCGGTGATATCAATTCCGCACTCGATTCCTCTACCCCCGGAGTGCGACGTGCGGAGAACCCGTCTCGTTTCCCTCGCCCTGAGCCTGGCTACGGCTCTCGGCGTCAGCCTCACCATGGCAGCCCCCGCCCAGGCCGCCGCCACCGACCGCTACGTGGCGCTCGGTGACTCGTACGCCTCGGGCGTGGGCGCCGGCAGCTACACCAGCGAGAGCGGTTCCTGCCAGCGCAGCACCAACGCGTACCCGGCCCTGTACGCCGCCAACATCAAGCCCGCGTCGTACCGCTCGGTCGCCTGCTCCGGTGCCACCACCACCAGCCTGATCAACACGCAGCTGTCGGCGCTGAGCTCCACCACCACCCTGGTCAGCGTCACGATCGGCGGCAACGACGTCGGCTTCGGCAACATCATGTCCACCTGCGTGCTCCAGGGCACCACCCAGTGCGTGGCCGCCGTGCAGGCCGCCGAGGACAAGGCTCGGGCCCAGCTGCCCGGCCTGCTGCGCAACGTCTACAACGGCATCAAGACCCGGGCGCCCTCGGCCCGGGTGGTGGTCGTCGGATACCCGGTCTTCTACCAGCTCGGCACCACCTGCATCGGGCTGAGCGCCACCTCCCGGGCGAAGATCAACGAGGGCATCAACCTGGTCGACGACCTCACCCGCACCGCCGCCGTCGCCGCCGGCTTCAAGTTCGCCGACGTGCGGTCGCAGTTCGTCGGGCACCAGCTGTGCAGCTCCGGCACGAAGTGGCTGCACGCCCTCAACTTCGCCAACCTCGGCATCTCGTACCACCCGACCGCGGCCGGCCAGTCCGGCGGTTACTACCCGGTCTTCCGCTCCGTCGCGGGCTGACCGACGCGCTCTGCGTCCGGGCGCTCCCGGTCCCGCCCCCCCCTCGGGGCCGGGAGCGTGCAGGGCGGGAGGACGGGGCACGGTCGCCCGCGCGGCGTCCGTGCCCCGTCCGACCATCCGGCGTCCCGGTCGACCGCCGACGCCGGACGGCCGGAGCGACCCCGGCGAGCGCGCCGGGGCCGCCCGGTCAGCACCGGACGATCGAGGAGTTGCTCAGCCCGACGTTGCTGATGGTCAGGTTGTCCGCGCAGGGGTTCTCGACGATCCGGCTGTTCACCAGGGTGAAGTTGCGCAGCGTGACGTCCCGGTTGCCGGGGAACTCGGTGCGCTCGGCCAGCCGCACCTCGCCGCCGCCGCTGATCGTGCCGCCGCCGGCCGCGATGTCCACGCCCTGGCAGTTCTCGATCAGGATGGCGTTGTTGCCGGTGTTGGCGATGTCCACCCGGTCGATGACGGCGCCGCCGGACTCGGAGACGCAGAAGATCCCCCGGCCGCCGCCGCGCGCCCGGACGGTACCCACCCGGACGTTGGTCGGGTAGCCGGAGCCCACGCGCCCGTTGCGGTTGGCCATCCGGAAGGCGGCGTACCCGGTGCCGGCGCCGGCGTTCTCGGCGTCGACGGTGGTGACCGTGGCGTTGATCGTCTGGTTGAGCAGCAGGCCCGACTCGCCCACGTCGCGCGCCGTGACGGTGCCGATGGTCAGCCCGTCCACGCCGTACGTCTCGACCGCGTGGGAGCTGGCGCCGGAGACGTACGCGCTGTCGATCCGGACGTTGCGGGTCCACTGGCTGGTGTCCCCGCGGTTGTCGATCCGGATCCCGAGCCCGCCGCCCAGCCGCATGTCGATCCGGCCGAGGACGACGTTTGTCACGTTGCGCAGGAAGATCCCGTAGAGCGGGGTGCCGGTGACGGTGAGGTGTCCGACCTCGATGTTGCTGGTGCCACGGGAGTAGATGGGCGCCTGGTCGCCGCTGCCCGAGCCGGTGACGTTGATGGTGCCGCAGACGTCGATCGCGGTGTGGCTGGGCAGGGAGATCCGTGAGCCGGCGCTCATCGAGCCGGAGCCGCGTACGACGACGCGCTGCTTGCTGGTCCGCCCGGCGCTGAGGCTGTTCACGGCGGCCTGGACGGCGGCGCGCATGTCGCTGCCGGTGTAGACCGTGCTGGCGCCGTTGCGGGCGGTCCAGGTGCCGCCGCTGAGCACCGCCTCGGCGTGGAACGTTCCGCTGCCGCAGGCGGTGCCGCCGGAGCCGAGGTTGACCAACTGCCACTGCTGGTTGGTGCCGCCGAGGTCCTGGTACTGGGAGATCATCGCGCCGTCGGCGGTCGACCACTGCCACACGTCGAGGGCCTTGTTCGAGTGCCGGTTGACGAGGCGGACGTGGCCGCCGTCGGAGTCGGCGAGCCGGAAGTGCTGCCGGGTGTTGCCGCTGGCGGCGGTGTTCTGGACGAGTTGGACCCCGTCCTCGGCGCTCGGCAGTTCCAGCACCTTGCCGCTGTGCGCGGAGCGGATCTGGTGGTATCCGCCGCCCACGTCGACGAACCGCCACTGCTGCACGGCCAGGTCGTTGCGGGTGAACTGGTTGACCGGCGCGCCGTCGGCGGTGGACCAGCCCCACAGGTCCATGGCCTTGCCGCTGTGCCGGTTGACGAGGACGTAGGTGGCCCCGGGGTCGACCGTGGCCGCCGCGGCGGGTCGCGGACCGACGGCCACGGCGGCGCCGACGAGCGTCAGCACTGCCGTGGCCACCAGCGGGAGCCGGCGGCGGCGGAAGGGTCTGTTGGTGGTGGGAGGTGTCATCAGGCTCCTTCGAGAGCTGTCCGGCCGGGGGGATGGCGTCGTCGGCCCGCAGCCAATCCACCCGTGTCTATGTCAATGGCAATGGTAAGCGCTTTCCCTCGACCCGGTGGAAGTTCGCTCGCGCGGGTTGGCCTGCTGCTTCCGGCGCCCCCGGTGGTCGTGCGGCGATCGGCCCACCTGGCCGGCGTCCGCCGAATGGGGGAGTGCGGGTAACGGTCGGGTCACGAGGGATTCCCACGAGGTTCAGGGCGGCCTACTGTGCGAGGCAGGAGGTCAGACCTCCTTCCTCATACCTTTGAGCTGGGCGAGGTGAGCTGGCACGTGCAGGAAGTTGCCCCCCGCTACGACGGATACCGGTCGTTCGACTACCTGGAGCCCCGGGTCGACTACAAAGTCTTCGAGCTGGCACCGCAGCTCGGCCGGGTACCCGAACACGACCTCGGCCTGACCGACGAGCAGCGCGGCCGGGTCTCCCGGCTGCTGCGTGAACATGTGGCCATCTCGCTGCATGAGCACCCGAAGATCCTCCCGGCGGACGTCTCGCAGCTGCGCGACTACAACCGCACCGGCCGCAACTCCTTCGGTTTCGAGGGGCTCGCCCGCTCCGGGATGACCGCCGTGTTCGACAACTTCATGAACGGCACGGGCTGCGTCACGAGCGAGCACGCCTGGAAGTGGGACGACGTCATCTACGACATCGGCCTGCGCTTCGCCGACGTCGCCAAGCAGGACTACGTGGTGGTGGCGACCACCCTGGATCAGATCCTCACGGCCAAGCGGGAGGGGCGGCTCGCGCTGGTCGCCGGCCTGGAAGCGGCCACGATGATCGAGAACGAGCTGGACCGCATCGACATCCTCTACGGCTTCGGCGTGCGGCAGATGGGCATCGCCTACAGCCAGGCGAACATGCTCGGCGGCGGGCTCTCCGAACGGGTCGACGGTGGGCTGACCCACTTCGGCCGGCGGGCGGTGGACCGGATGAACAAGCTGGGTGTGGCGATCGACGTGTCGCACTCGGGCGACCGGACGTCGCTGGAGGTCGTCGAGGCGAGCCGGGTGCCGGTGTTCATCACGCACGCCGGGGCGCGGGCGGTGTGGGACACGCCGCGGATGAAGTCGGACGAGGTGATCCGGGCCTGCGCCGAGCGCGGCGGGGTGATCGGCATCGAGGCGGCACCGCACACGACCCTCTCCGCCGCCCACCCGCACCACTCGATCGAGTCGGTGATGGACCACTTCACCTACTGCGTCGACCTGGTCGGCATCGACCACGTCGCCTTCGGCCCGGACACCAACTTCGGTGACCACGTCGGGCTGCACGACAGTTTCACCCAACACCTTGCGATCGGACAGGCACACGGCGCGGTGGACCATCCCCGGGTGCCCTACGTCTCCGGCATGGAGAACCCAGCGGAGTGCTTCAGCAACATCGTCGGCTGGCTGGTCACGCACGACTACTCGGACGACGAGATCGCCAAGGTCATCGGCGGCAACATCATTCGGGTTCTTCAGGAGGTCTGGTGAGCACGTCCAACAACCGCCGCCCCGGCCGCTGGCGCATCGTCGCCGCGATCGGCGCGGTGGCCGCGATCGGCCTGGCCGGCTGCGGCCTCAACGAGGGCAACTCGTCCTCCGGCAACACGTCCGGTGGCACCTCGGTGCTGCGCATCGGCACCACCACCGACGTCTCCAACTTCAACCCGCTCCAGTCGCTGAGCAAGACCGACTCCTGGATCCTCAACGCGATGTACCCGCACCTGCTGCGGATCGACGAGAACGCCAAGAAGGCGCCGGAGCTGGCCAAGGAGTACACCTACGAGGACGGCGGGAAGACCGCCGTGTTCAAGCTGCGTGACGACTTCACCTGGACCGACGGCAAGCCGGTCGTCGCCGAGGACGTCAAGTTCAGCGCTGAAATGATCATGAAGTACAAGCTGGGCAACGTCGCCGCCAAGCTGACCTGGGTCGAGTCGATCGAGGCGCCGGACGCGACCACGGTGAAGTTCAAGCTGTCCCAGCCGTACGCGCCGTTCGCCGAGGGCATCGGCTTCTGGATGTCGATCGTGCCCAAGCACATCTTCGAGGGCGCCGGCGACCTGTCGAAGTTCGCCAACGACTCGAACTGGGTCGGGGCCGGGCCGTTCGTGCTGGAGAGCGCCACCAAGGGCCAGCGCTACGTGATGAAGCGCAACGACAAGTACCCGCTGGCACCCGGCGGCAAGGCGGCCGTCAGCCAGGTCGAGTACCGCGTCTACCCGGACGTCAACACGATGATGCTGGCGCTGCGCAACGGCGACATCGACATGATGGGCACCCCGGTGCCCGCGTCGGCGGCGAAGACGTTCGAGAACGACGAGAAGATCAAGCTCAACAAGGTCGGTGCGCTCGGTTTCGCGCACCTGACGTACAACATGAACAACAAGGACCTTGCCAAGCAGGAGGTCCGCCAGGCGCTCTCCATGTCGGTCGACACCAAGGCGATCATCTCCGCCGTGCTCCAGGGCGACGGGCAGCAGATGTCCGGGCCGATCTCGCCGATCTTCTCCGACTACGACAACACCGACCTCCAGCCGTACGCGTTCGATCCGGCCGGAGCCAAGGCGAAGCTGGCCTCGGCGGGCTACCGGGACGGCGACGGCGACGGCTTCTTCGACAACCTCTCCCTCGGCGTGGCGTGCGACCAGTCGAACGCCAACCTGACCCGGGTCGTGCAGCTGTTCCGGGAGAGCGCGGCGAAGGCCGGGATCAAGCTCGAGAACGAGTGCGTGGAGCGCAACACGTTCCTGTCCCGCACCAAGAGCGGTGAGTACGACATCGACGCGTCCCAGTGGGGTGTCTTCGACAACCCGATGGACCAGCTGCGGAGCACCTACCTCTCCAGCAACCCGGGCGGCATCAACTACAACCTGCTCAAGTCGGACGAGATGGACCGGCTGATCAACGACGCGGCGGCCACCACCGACCCGGCGGCCTTCACGCAGAAGATCAAGAACATCGACCGGGTGGTGCACGAGCAGGCCTACCTCACCCCGCTGTACGTGGAGAACTTCCAGTTCGCCTACAACGCAAGCAAGTTCACCGGCTTCGTCGCGTCGCCGTCGGACCTGCTCGGCATGGTCACCGCGTACTCGCTGGCCCAGGTCAAGCCGGCCAGCTGACGGCGGGCTGACGAAAGAAGGGAGGGGGTCCCCGTGGCACGCTTCGTGCTCAGCCGGGCGCTGAAGGCCGTCTTGACCATCTGGATCGCGATCACCGCGACGTTCTTCCTGCTCCGGCTGCTCCCCGGGGACCCCACGACCCTGATGGTCGAGGGGGACATGACCCCGGAGATGCAGGCCGCGCTGCTCAAGACGTACGGCCTGGACCGGCCGCTGTCCGAGCAGTACGTGTCGTACCTGCGCGAGCTGACCCAGGGCAACCTGGGCATCTCGTTCCGGCAGATCCAACCGGTCACCGACATCCTCGTCGAGCGGCTGCCGTGGACCCTGCTGCTGGCCGGCACGGCGTTCCTGCTGACCATCGCGGTCGGCATCCCGATCGGGGTCTACGCGGCGGTGCACCGGGGCCGCTGGCCGGACAAGGTGCTCCAGGTGCTCGGCATCGGTGGGCACGCGCTCTTCGTGCCCAGCGTCGCGATGCTCCTGATGGTCTACCTCGGTGCCCGCCTCGGCTGGTTCCCGATCGGCGGGGCGATCGACCCGGACACCCGGGGCATCGGCGCCTACCTGAGCCTGGCGCACCACCTGGTGCTCCCGGTGCTCTCATTGGTGCTGGTGCAGCTCGGCCCGTACGCGCTGACCCTGCGCACCAACATGCTCGAGGTGCTCGGCGAGGACTACATCCGAGCCGCCCGGGCCCGTGGCCTGTCCACCCGGCGCCGGGTGTGGAAGCACGGGCTGCGCAACGCGATCCTGCCGGCGCTGACCCTGATGGGTCTGCAACTGGGCACGCTGGTCGGCGGCGCCGTGCTCACCGAGACCGTGTTCGCCTATCCCGGCGTCGGTCGACTGATCTTCGAGGCGGTCGGGCAGCGGGACTACCCGGTGCTCCAGGGGGCGTTCATCATGCTCGCCGTCACCGTGGTGATCGCCAACGCCCTCACGGACCTGCTCTACGCCGTCCTCAACCCCAGGATCCGGCTGTGAGCGCGGGGAGCGGGCGGCGCGGGGCGGCCCCGGTGGGGCGCGGTCGTGCCGAGATGCCAGACGCGGCGGGGCGGAGCCCCGCGGTCGTGACGGAAAGGGTGGTCCGATGAGCGCGCCGGTGTTGACCGAGCAGACCGTACCGGTGCGGGAGGCCCCCGTGGTGCCGGCCTGGCGCAGCTACCTGCGGCAGCCGTCGGCGCTGATCGCGGTGCTCGTGCTGGTGGTGATGGTGGTGCTCGCGGTAGCCGCGCCGCTGATCGCCGACGAGCCGGGCGGCACCAGCGCCGACGTGCTCCAGTCCCCGTCCGGCGGGCACTGGTTCGGCACCGACGACCTCGGGCAGGACATCTTCGCCCAGGTGGTCTGGGGCACCCGGACCAGTCTGGTGATCGGCGTCGCGGCCTCGCTCATCGCGCTCGTGCTCGGCGCCGCGATCGGGCTGGCGTCGGCGTACTTCCGGCCGGTGGACGCGGTGGCCACGGTGATCACCGACGTCATGCTGGCCCTGCCCACCCTGCCACTGATGATCATGCTGGCGGCCGTGGTGAACCCGAGTGTCTGGACGCTGACCGTCATCATCGGCGTCTTCGCCTGGCCCGAGGTGGCCCGGCTGATCCGCTCGCAGGGCCTGGTGGTGTCGGCGATGCCGTACATCGACGGCGCGCGGGTGCTGGGGGCCCGGGGCTGGCGGATCGTCACCCGGGAGATCCTGCCGGCGGTCATCCCGCTGATGGTGGTCAGCGTGCTGCTGACCGCCTCCCGGGCCGTCATCTCCGAGGCCGGCCTGAGCTTCCTCGGCCTCGGCGACCCGGACGCCTGGTCCTGGGGCCGGATCCTGCTCAACGCCCAGCGCAGCGGCGTGGTGGCCATCGCCTGGTGGCAGACGCTCTTCCCGTCGCTGGCGATCCTCTTCCTGGTGCTCGCCGCGACGGTCGCCGGAATGCGGTTCAACGACGTTCGTGACCCCCGCCGGAACGGAGGCTGACCCGATGCGGTTGCCCGACACCTTCTACGCCACCGTCCGGGCCCGGCTCGGTGACGCGCTCGCCGAGCGCGACCTGGACGGCTTCCTGGCCACGGCACCGGCCGACGTGGCCTTCCTGGCCGGCTTCTTCTACATCGCCACCGAGCGACCGGTCTACCTCTGGATGCCGCGTGAGGGCGACCCGCTGCTGGTCATCCCGCGCCTCGACGAGGAGTACGCGGCCCAGCAGGAGATCACCGTCGAGACGGTCAGCTACGCCGAGTTCCCGGGCGTGGTCACCCCCGAGGAGACCCTCGCCGCCGCGCTCTCGGGCCGCCGGGCCCGGCGGATCGGGGTCGGCGCGGGCCTGACGATCGGCACTTTCGGCAAGCTGACCCGGGCCATCGACGGCGTCAGCCTGGTGACCACCGACGCGGTGGCCCGGCTGCGGCTGTGCAAGTTCCCCGAGGAGATCGCGCTGCACGAGGCGGCGGCGCGGATCTGCGACGAGATGCTCGCCGCCGGCCGGGAGTTGATCGCCGACGCGCTGGCCCGGGGCACGGAGCTGCCCCGGGAGGACGAGATCGCCCGGCACGTCATCGGCTACGGCACCGATCGGATGTACGCCGACTACGACCGGGTCGTCTACACCACGAAGCTGGCCGGCGGGTTGGTCTACGCCGGGCCCAACTCGGCGCTGCCGCACGGGTTGCCGACCCGGCGGCGCGTCCGGCCGGGCGACACGTTGATCCTCTCGCTGGGCGCGGCGGTGGCGAGCCGGTTCGTGGAGAGCGAACGGACCTTCGTCATCGGTGAGCCCACCGCCGAGCAGCGCCGCTACTACGAGGCGGACCGGGAGGCCCAGCACGTCGGCACCGAGGCGATGCGCGTCGGCCGGACCTGCGCCGAGGTCAACCGGGAGTGCCTGGACGTGCTGCGCGGGCACGGCCTGGGTGAGTACATCCGGCACCGGCAGGGCCACGGCATCGGGTTGCAGAACCACGAGGCGCCGTGGGTGGAGGACGGCGACGACACCGTGCTCGCGCCCGGCATGGTGCTCTCCAGCGAGCCCGGCGTCTACGTGCCCGGCCACGCCGGCTACCGCATCTCCGACACCGTCCTGGTCACCGACGCCGGGCCGCGCCGACTGACCCGTTACCCGCGTGATCTCGCGTCCAACGTCATTGAGGGGGTCCGATGAAGATCAACGGTGCCGAGCTGGTGGTCGAGGCGTTCGGCCCGGAGGACGGGCCGGCGATGATCGTGCACCACGGCGCGCCCGGCCTCGGCTCCCGGTCGGAGCCGAAGCGGTCGTTCGGGCCGTTCGCCGACCGGCTGCGCGTCATCGTCTTCGACGCCCGGGGCTCGGGGGAGTCCAGCGACGACGAGCCCTTCACCCACGAGCAGTGGGTGGCCGACGTGGACGCCATCCGGGAGCACTTCGGCCACGAGAAGATCGTGATGGCCGGCGGATCGTACGGCGGCTTCATCGCCCTGGAGTACGCGATCGCCCACCCGGACCGGGTCTCCGCGCTGATCCTGCGGGACACCGCCGCCGACACCGCCCACGACCACCTGGCCGTCGAGCGGGCCCGCAACACCGACCGGACGGTGATCCCGCAGTGGGCCATCGACCGGATCGGCACCGGCCGGTTCGAGAGCGACGACCAGCTCCGTGAGTACTGGCGGGCGATCCTGCCGCTCTACGACCACCAGCACGACCCGGCCAAGGACGCGGCCCGGCTCGCCCAGACCCGGTTCCACTACCGGACCCACAACGCCGCGTTCGGGCAGAACATGCCGCGCTACGACCTGAAGCCGAAGCTGGCCGACATCACCTGCCCGACGCTGGTCGTGGTCGGACGGCACGACTGGCGTACCCCCGTGGCGGCGTCGCAGGCGATCGCCGACGGGATCCCGGACGCGCGGCTGGTGGTCTTCGAGAACTCCGGGCACTCCCCGCAGCTGGAGGAACCGGAGCTGTTCCAGCGGGTGGTCCGGGACTTCCTCGACGAGGCGGGGATCCGCTGATGGACCCGCTGCTCCAGGTCACCGACCTGCACGTGTCGTTCCCCGGGGGCACCGGGCCGGTGCACGCCGTCAACGGCGTGTCGCTGACCCTGACGGCCGGGCGCACACTGGCCATCCTCGGCGAGTCCGGGTCGGGCAAGAGCGTCACCGCGCAGGCGGTGATGGGCATCCTGGACGTCCCGCCCGCCCGGGTCACCGGCTCGGTCACGCTGCGCGGCCGCGAGCTGCTCACGCTCGAGCCGAAGCAGCGCGACCGGGTCAGCGGCGAGGAGATCGGCATGGTCTTCCAGGACGCGATGGCCGCGCTCAACCCGGTCTTCACCGTCGGCGACCAGCTCACCGAGCTACTGCGGGTCCGTCGTGGACTGTCCCGGGCCGACGCCCGCCGCCGCGCGGTCGAGCTGGTCGACCGGGTCCGCATCCCGGCGGCGAAGGACCGGGTACGCGACTACCCGCACCAGTTCTCCGGCGGCATGCGGCAGCGCATCATGATCGCCCTGGCGATCGCGCTGGAGCCGGCCGTGCTGATCGCCGACGAGCCCACCACCGCCCTGGACGTGACCGTCCAGGCGCAGGTGATGGAGCTGATCGCGGAGATCCAGCGGGACAGCGGGATGTCCCTGCTGCTGATCACCCACGACCTGGGCGTGGTGGCCGAGGTGGCCGACGACGTGGCCGTGATGTATGCGGGGCGGATCGTGGAGCGGGGCACCGTCGAGCAGATCTTCGACGGTCCGGCCCACCCCTACACCGAGGGCCTGCTCGCCTCGATGCCCCGCGTCGACCGCCGCGACGAGCAGCTCTACGCCATCCCGGGCGCCCCGCCCAATCCCGCCCGGCTACCCACCGGCTGCCCCTTCCACCTGCGCTGCCACCGGGTCACCGACGAGTGCCGGACCGCGCTGCCCGCGCTGGAGCTGCTGCCCGCCGGCCGCGCCAGCGCCTGCCACCACCACGCGGAGGTGCTGCATGCCACCCAGCGATGACGTCGTGCTCCGGGTCGACAACCTGGTCAAGCACTTTCCGGTCAAGGGCCGGGTGCCGCTGCGCAGCGGCGGCGTGGTCAGGGCCGTCGACGGGGTCTCCTTCGACCTGCGCCGGGGGGAGACCCTCGGCGTGGTCGGCGAGTCCGGCTGCGGCAAGAGCACCCTGGCCCGGATGCTGGTCGGGTTGGAACGGCCCACCGCCGGCGAGGTGCGCTTCGGCGACGCGGTGGTGCACCGGGCCCGGGGCCGGGAGCTGCGTGCGCTGCGCCGCCGGATCCAGATCGTGCTCCAGGACCCGTACACCTCGCTCAACCCGCGCCGCACCGTCCGGGAGATTCTGCTCCAGCCGTACGAGATCCACCCCGACGTGCTGCCGAAGGCCCGCCGGCTGGACCGGATCCGGGAACTGCTCGACCTGGTCGGCCTGGACGGCAGCCTGCACCTGGACCGCTACCCGCACCAGTTCTCGGGCGGGCAGCGCCAGCGGATCGGCATCGCCCGGGCGCTCGCCCTGCAACCCGACGTGATCGTCTGCGACGAACCGGTCTCCGCGCTCGACGTCTCGGTCCAGGCGCAGGTGGTCAACCTGCTGGAACGGCTCCAGGCGGAGCTGGGGGTGGCGTACGTCTTCATCGCCCACGACCTGTCGGTGGTGCGGCACATCTCCGACCGTGTCGCGGTCATGTACCTCGGCAAGCTGGTCGAGACCGGCCCCGGCGCGCCGCTGTACGACCAGCCCCGCCACCCGTACACCAAGGCGTTGCTGTCGGCGGTGCCGGTGCCGGAGCCGGCCCGGCGCGTGCAGCGGCAGCGGATCCTGCTCGCCGGCGACCCGCCGAGCCCGGTCGACCCGCCGTCCGGGTGCCGCTTCCGGACCCGCTGCTGGCAGGCCACGGACGCCTGCGCCACCACCGAACCGCCGCTGGCCGGCGACGAACACCCGGTGGCCTGCCACTACCCGTTGGCCGCGTGACGCGCCCGACACCGTCCCACGAAGGAGTGAGTGAGCCTTGCTACAGAAGCCTGCCCCGCGGTACCAGGGACACAAGTCGTACTCGTACCTGGAGCCGCACTCGGACTACCGGGAGTTCGCTCTGGCTCCGGAGATCGGCCGGGTGCCGGAGTACGACCTCGGCCTGACCGACGCGCAGCGGCAGCGGGTCACCCGGCTGCTGACCGAGCAGATCGCGATCTCGCTGCACGAGCACCCGGTGATCCTGCCGGAGGACGTCCGGGAGCTGCGGGCCTACAACCGCACCGCCCGGCAGCGCACGGGTTACGAGGGGCTGGCCCGGTCCGGGCTGACCGCCGTCTTCGACAACTTCATGGCCGGGGCGTCCTGCGTCACCAGCGAGAACGGCTGGAAGTGGAACGACCTGGTCTACGCCCTCGGCATGCGGCTGAGTGACCTGTACAAGCAGGACTTCGTGGTGCTGGCGACCTCGCTGGCCGACATCCACGCGGCCAAGCGGGACGGTCGGCTGGCCCTGGTCGCCGGTCTGGAGTGCAGCAGCCCGATCGAGAACGAGCTGGACCGCATCGACATCCTCTACGGCTTCGGCGTCCGGCAGCTCGGCATCGCCTACAGCCAGGCGAACATGCTCGGCGGCGGGCTGTCCGAACGGGTCGACGGTGGGCTGACCCACTTCGGGCGGCGCGCGGTGGACCGGATGAACAAGCTCGGCATCGCCATCGACGTGTCGCACTCCGGCGACCGGACCTCGCTGGAGACGATCGAGGCGAGCCGGGTGCCGGTCTTCATCACCCACGCGGGGGCGCGGGGGGTCTGGGACATCGCCCGGATGAAGCCGGACGAGGTGATCCGGGCCTGCGCCGAGCGGGGTGGGGTGATCGGTATCGAGGCCGCCCCGCACACCACCCTGTCGGCGGCGCACCCGCACCACTCGCTGGAGTCGGTGATGGACCACTTCACGTACTGCGTCGACCTCGTCGGCATCGACCACGTCACGTTCGGGCCGGACACCATGTTCGGCGACCACGTCGGCGTGCACAACGTCTACGCCGGCAACTACGCGCACGACGCCGGCAAGCGACCCGAGCACCCCCGGGTGGAGTACGTGGCCGGTGTGGAGAACCCGGGCGAGGCGTTCGGCAACATCGTCGGCTGGCTGGTCACGCACGACTACTCCGACGACGAGATCGCCAAGGTCATCGGGGGCAACACCATCCGGGTGCTCGAACAGGTCTGGTGACCGGGGCGCGGGCCCGGGTCGCCGGGCCCGTCGGCGCACGACGACTACTACTACACTCCGTACGGCCGCAGCGGCGCGGCGCGGAGCGAAGAGGTGAAGGTGGATGGCTCGGCGTGAGACCGCGCTCCAGACCGCACAGAGTCGGCTGATGGCGCTGATCGGCAGCGAGTTCCAGCCCGGGGACAAGCTGCCCAACGAGCGTGAGCTGGCCGACCTGCTGGAGGTCAGCCGGGCCACCGTCCGGGAGGTCCTCGGTCAGCTCGCCGCCGAGGGCGTGGTGAAGCGCACCTGGGGCATCGGCACGTTCGTGCACGAGCCGGCCGGTCGGGTGCCGGTGTCGCTTGGCGACGTCACGGCTCTGCGGGACCGGATCACCGCCTCCGGTCACCGCCCCGCCCTCACCGACGCCAAGGTCAGCCGGGCCACCTGCCCGGCCGACTGCGCGGAGGTGCTCGGCCTGGCCCCGGGCGATCCGGTGTGGCGGGTCGACCGGCTCTTCGCCGTCGACGAGGTGCCGGCGGTGTGGATCTGCGACCACCTGCCGATGCGCGTCGCCGGGCATGACCTGGATCCGTCCGGCCTGGTCAGCATCGACCTGGACATGTTCGAGTTCCTGGCCAACGCGACCGGCATGCCGGTGCGCCGGGCCGAGATCGAGTTCACCGCCGTGCTCGCCGACGAGGTGGCGACGGCCCGGCTCGGGGTGGCGGCCGGGCATCCGCTGATCAGCGCCACCCAGATCGGTTACAGCGCCCAGGACGTGGCGTTCTTCCACGGCCACATAACGGTCCGTACGGACGTGTTGACCCTGCGGATCAGCAGGGGTGGCTGACCGACCCGGCGCGGCACCGGGGGGCCGGCGCGGCGCGGACCCGCTTACCGAGGCCGATTTGGACCGCGCGGAACCTGTCCGACCCGCCGCCCCGGCCGGCAGCCCACCACGTAAGGAGAACCTGTGACCGGCACCGGCACGATCGCTGTCCACGGCGACGACGGGTTGAGCCCGGGCGGGGCGGTGTCGCCGCCGATCGTGCAGAGCGCCACCTTCAGCGCCGAGTCCGACGAGCAGTTCGCCGCCGTCGCCACCGAGACCCGGGGCAACGCCTTCTACACGCGCTACGGCAACCCGAACCACGCGCAGGTCGCCGCCGTGGTCGCCCAGCTGGAGGGCGCCGAGGCGGGCCTGGTCACCGCCTCCGGGATGGGCGCGATCAGCACGATCGCCCTGGCCCTGCTCTCCGCCGGGGACCACGTCATCGTGCAGCGCAGCACGTACGGCGGCACGACGTCCCTGGTCACCGGCCTGCTGGCCCGCTTCGGGGTGGCCTTCACCCAGGTGGACCAGACCGACACCGAGGCCTTCGTCCGGGCGCTGCGCCCGCAGACCCGGCTGGTCCTGGTGGAGACCCCGAGCAACCCCCTGCTCGAACTGACCGACCTGGCCGCCGTCGTCGAGCTGGCGCACGCCAACGACGCGCTGGTCGCGGTCGACAACACCTTCGCGACCCCGGTCAACCAGCGGCCGGCGGAGTTCGGCGCCGACCTGGTGTGGCACAGCGGGACGAAGTACCTCGGCGGGCACTCCGACGTCTCGGCCGGGGTCATCGTCGGCTCCGCCGACCTCGTCGACCGGGTCTGGCAGACCGCCATCGTCACCGGCAGCACCCTCGGCCCCATCGACGCCTGGCTGCTGCTGCGCGGCATCCGCACCCTGTCGCTGCGGGTGGACCGGCACAACGCCAACGCGCTGGCCCTGGCCCGGGCGGTCGAGGGCCACCCCGCCGTGCGGCGGGTCCGCTACCCGGGGCTGCCGACGCATCCCCAGCACGAGCTGGCCGGCCGGCAGATGACCGGCTTCGGCGGGGTGCTCAGCGTCGAGCTGCGCGACGGGCGGGCGGCGGCCGGGCTGCTCGACGGCCTGCGCCTGGCCAAGCGGGCGGCCAGCCTGGGCAGCGTCAGCACCCTCGTGGTGCACCCGCGCTCGATGTGGGCCGGGATCGTCGACGCCGAGCAGTTGGCCGCCACCGGCATCGGCGAGGGCCTCGTCCGGGTCTCCACCGGCATCGAGGACACCGAGGACCTCGTCGCCGACTTCCTGGCGACCCTCGACGCGGCGGACCGGGCGGAGTAGCGCCCCGGCCGGCCGCGCGGGTCAGCGGTCCGGGCTCCCGGCCGGCGCCATCACGCGCAGCGCGTTGGCGTCCAGGCCGATCCGGATCGGCGTACGGCCGCACAGCTCGCCGTCGACCTCGACGCGCGCCGGCCGGTCGGTCTCCAGCCACAGCTCCCCGACGGCGAGGAACGGCGCGTCGCCGACGGAGCGCCGGTGCCCGGTCGCCGCGTTGCGGGCCGTGTCGCGCAGCAGCCCACGGCGGTTCGCGCCGCCGACCGGGTACGCGACCAGCAGCCGGTCGTCGGCGTCGGCGTCGGCGGCGATCGGGCGCCCGGCGTGGAAGCCGCCGTTGGCCACGTACACCTGGTGGGTGCGGAACTCGTGCCGGGCGTCCCCGGCCCGGACGGTGACCCGCAGCGGGCGGTGCCGGGCCAGCAGGGCCAGGGCGGTGAGCGGGTACGCCAGCCGGCCGGTGACCCGCTTCAGGCGCGGCGGCGTCCGCAGCATGATGTCGGCGGAGAGGCCGACGCCGACGTGGTTGGTGAACCGCATGTCGCCGGCGAGGCCGAGGTCGACGTCGATCACCGTGCCGCCGGTCAGCACGTCGACGGCCCGGTCGAGGTCGAGCGGGACGCCGACGGTGCGGGCGAAGTTGTTGGTGGTGCCCAGCGGCAGCAGGCCGAGCGCCACGTCGCGGTGGGCGAGCAGCCGCGCGGCGGTGCTGAGGGTGCCGTCCCCGCCACCGGCCACCAGCAGGTCCGGCCCGAGGTCGACGGCCGCGGCGAGGACGCGTTCGAGCTGGCCGGGCTGCTCGACGGGGTGGTCGCCCAGCAGGCGGAAGCCGGCCGCCGTCAACCGGGCCCGGGCCTGCTCGTGCAGTTGACGGCCCCGGCGCGAGTGGGCGTTGACGACGAGGGCGGCCCGCCGGTCCCGCCGGATGGCCGCGCCCAGTTCCTGCTTCGTCCGCATGGGCCCCGACCCTATCGGCATGCGCGACACCGGCACGAGGACGCGAGGGATCGCAGGCATAGAAGGTTTTCGACGTATTCGTTAGGGTGGCGGGAAGGAAGGTTTCCACCCCGGAGGTGTCGATGCGAACACAGGTGATCCGCGCGGTCGGCGTCCTGACGGCGGGCGGGGTCCTGGCGACGCTGGGCGCCACCGGCGCGCAGGCCGGCCCGGTCGTGCCGCGGCACGCCGTGATCGTCTGCCAGAGCGCCAGCTTCTACGCCAACTACGACTCGGCGAGCGGCCCGCACGGGCTCAAGCGCACGCTGGAGTACGGCAACAAGATCGGCCACACACCCGGCGCGCACCCCGTCTACAACGGCTGGGCCGCCACCTTCGACTTCGGGCCCAACGACTGGGGCTACGTGCGCAGCGAGTGCATCGGGGGCTACGACTCGTGGTGAGCGGGGGAGTGCCGCGCCGGCTGGGCGCATTGCTGGCGACCGTCTGCGCCGTCCTGGCGGTCACGCCGTCGGCCGGGCACGCCGCGAACGGGACGATCGGGCAACGGGAGACGGTGTGCGCCGAGGACCTCTTCGTCCGCACCGCCCCGGTCGGGGCGTGGATGGGCACCCTCTACCGTGGCCAGACGTTCCTCGTCGAGGGGCCGCGCAGCGGCGGATACGTCTACGGCTTCGCCTACGGGCACGTCAACCGGCGCGGCTGGGTGCAGGACGGCTGGTTCTGCTGACCCCGCCCGGCGGGTGACCCTCGGAGTCCCGGGCGGCGGGACCCGGGACTCCGAGGGGTCCGGCGGATCGTCGCCGGCTCACCGGGAGGGCGTCAGCCGTCCGGTACGCCGCCGGTGGGCGCGGATCAGGTCGGCGTAGCGCAGGCCGCTCGCCTTGACCGTCCGGCGCTGGGTGGGGTAGTCCACGTGCACCAGCCCGAAGCGCTTGTCGTACCCGTACGACCACTCGAAGTTGTCGAGCAGCGACCAGACGAAGTAGCCGGCCAGCGGCACGCCCCGGTCGACCGCCGCCGCGCACGCCGCCAAGTGCCGCTCCAGGTGGTCGGTGCGCTCCCGGTCCTCGACGGTGCCGTCGGCGGTGACCTCGTCCCGCCACGCCGACCCGCTCTCGGTGACGACCACCCGCGCGGGGGCGTACTCCTCGGTCACCGCGACCAGCAGCTGCTCCAGCCCGGCCGGGTACGCCTCCCAGTCCATCGCGGTGTGCACCGCGCCCGGCACCGGCACCTGCCGGGCGTACGGCGCCGGCCCCGCCGGGTCGTCGGCCACCACCTGACGGAAGTAGTAGTTCAGGCCGAGGTAGTCGGTCGGCGTGGCGATCACCGTCAGGTCGTCGCCCCGCACCGGCGGCTCGACGCCGTACGTGGCGACCATGTCGGCCGGGTAGCCGCGTCCGTGCAGCGGGTCGAGCCACCACCGGTTGACGTGGCCGTCCATCCGCCGGGCGGCGGCCACGTCCTCGGGCCGGTCGCTCGCCGGCTCGCAGGGGCTGGGATTGAGCACGATCCCGACGGAGGCGGGCCGGGCGGCGGCGGCCCGGATCGCCCGGGTGGCCAGCCCGTGCCCGAGCAGGACGTGGTGCGAGGCGCGCACCGCCCTGGCCAGGTCCCGCTCGCCGGGCGCCATCCGACCCTCCAGGTGCCCGATCCAGGACACGCAGAGCGGCTCGTTGACGGTAGTCCAGTCGGCGACCCGGTCGCCGAGGCGGGCGGCCACGACGGCGGCGTAGTCGGCGAACGCCTCGGCGGTGTCCCGCTCCGGCCAGCCGCCCCGGTCCTGCAACGCCTGCGGCAGGTCCCAGTGGTAGAGCGTCACGAACGGGCGGATCCCCGCCGCCAGCAGGGCGTCGACCAGCCGGTCGTAGAAGTCCAGGCCCTTCCGGATGACCCGGCCGACGCCGTCGGGCCGCACCCGGGGCCAGGCCACCGAGAACCGGTACGCGTCCACCCCGAGCTGCCGCATGAGCGCCACGTCCTGCGGCCACCGGTGGTAGTGGTCGCAGGCCACCGCGCCGGTGTCGCCGTTGTCGACGGCGCCCGGCACGTCGCAGAAGGTGTCCCAGATGGACGGCGCGCGGCCGTCGGCGCGGACGGCCCCCTCGATCTGGTACGCGGCGGTGGCGACCCCCCAGAGGAAGTCGGGCGGCAGCGTGGACAGGTCCGGCACGGGTGGGCTCTCCTTCGGATGTGCGGCCGACATGGCCTCGTGTGCGGCCGTCACGGCCTCACCTGACCGCGCCGGCGGTGAGGCCGGCGACGAAGTAGCGCTGCAACGCCAGGAAGCCGGCCACCACCGGGACGCTGACCACCAGCGACGCGGCCATCACCTGGTTCCAGTAGACGTTGAACTGGGTGGAGTAGCCCTGGAGGCCGACGGCGAGGGTGCGGCTGCCCTCGTCGGTCATCACCGAGGCGAAGAGCACCTCGCCCCAGGCGGTCATGAAGGCGTAGACGGCGACGGCGACGACGCCCGGCACCGCCGTCGGCAGGATGACCCGGAACAGCGTGCGGAGCGGGCCGGCGCCGTCGACCTGCGCCGCCTCGTCGAGGCCGCGGGGGATCGAGTCGAAGTAGCCGACCAGCATCCAGATCGAGAACGGCAGGGAGAACGTCAGGTAGGTGATGACCAGCCCGGTGCGGCTGGCGTACAGCTGGATGCCGGTGGCGGTGCCGAGGTTGACGTAGATCAGGAACAGCGGCAGCAGGAAGAGGATCCCGGGGAACATCTGGGTGGAGAGCACGGTCACCGAGAACAGCCCCCGGCCGCGGAAGCGGTACCGGCTGACGGCGTACGCCGCGAAGATCGCCACGGTGACCGAGAAGACCGCCGCCACGGTCGAGACGACCAGGCTGTTGACCAGGTAGCGGCCCAGCGGCACGGTCGACCACATGTCGACGAAGGCCTGCGCGGTCGGGCGCCGGGGCCACCAGGTGAAGGCGCCCTGCACGTCCTGCAACGGCTTGAGCGCCGAGCTGAGCATGACGTAGAGCGGGACGAGCACGAAGAGCGCGAGCAGGGTCAGCACGATCCGGCGGGCCCAGCGCTCGGCGGCGGTCTCACGCATCGTTCCTCCGGCGGTTGGTGACCAGCAGGTAGCCGGCGGTGACCAGGAGCAGGAACAGCAGCAGCGCCACCGACATCGCCGACCCGGCGCCGAAGTCCCAGGTCTTGAAGGAGCTGCGGTAGATGTGCAGGGAGAGCAGGTTCGCCTGCTCCGGCGCCGAGCCGCCGAAGAGCACGTACGGGGTGTTGAAGTCGTTGAAGGTCCAGAGGAACAGCACCAGCACCAGCACCAGGTTGACCGGGCGCAGCATGGGCAGCGTCACCGAGCGCAGCCGCCGCCAGAATCCGGCCCCGTCCATGGCGGCGGCCTCGTACAGCTCGCCGGGGATGTTCTGCAGGCCGGCCATGACGCAGAGGAAGGCGAACGGCCAGGACCGCCAGACCGAGACGGTCAGCAGCGCGACGAAGCTGTTCTCCCCGATCAGCCAGAACGGCCGGTCGTCGAGGAGGTGGAGCTGGTCGACCAGCACGTGGTTGACCAGTCCGGTGTCCCGCTGGAAGAGGAAGCTCCAGGTGATCACGGCCGTGTAGACGGGCAGCGCGTACGGGGTGAGGAAGAGCGCGCGCAGCACGGCCCGGCCGCGGAAGGGGCGTTGCAGCAGTACGGCGGCGGTGGTGCCGAGCACCCAGGAGAGCCCGACCGAGGCCACCGTGTAGCCGACGGTCACCCCGAACGAGTGCAGCAGCTGCGCCCCCACCGCCGAGTCGACGTCGAGCACCACGCGGTAGTTATCCCAGCCCACGAAGGGCGCGGTGGACCAGTCGCGGATGTGGAACTGGGTCAGCTCCCGCAGGCTCATCCACGCCCCGACGAGCATCGGGACGACGTGGACCGCCAGCTCCAGCACGACGGCCGGGGCGAGCAGCAGGTACGGCAGCAGCGACCGGCGGCGCCCGGGTGACCGGCGCCTCGCCGGGGCCGCGCGGCGGGCGGGCCGCTCCGGTGCGGCGACATCCCGGGCGGGCGTGGTGGTGGCCATCGGGGTCCTCTCGCTGGGTGGCCGTGGGAGGGTCGGCGTCCCTCCCACGGCCACCGGTCCGGCGGGTCAGCGCATCTGCTGCTGGGCCCGGGTCAGCTTCTGCCGGACGCTCTCCTCGGTGACCGGTCTGCCGCTGGCGGCGTCGGCGAAGAGTTCCTTGATGGCGGTGCCGACGAGGGTCTCGAAGGTGCTCTCGTCGGGCACCTGCGGCAGCGGCGCCGCCGTGGTGGCGAGGGTCTGCTGGAGCACCTTCTGCTCCGGGGCGGCGAACGCCGGGTCGTCCGCCACGGTGGCGACGGCGGGCAGCGAGCCGTACGTCCTGTTCAGCGCCACCTGCTCGGCGTCGCTGGTCATGAACTTGACGAACTCCAGCGCGGCGTCGGTGTTCTTCGTGTGCTTGAAGACCGCGAGGTTGATCCCCGCGACCATGTTGTTGACCTTCCTGCCGCCCGGCGGCGGGGCGGCCGGGAACGGCACCGGGGCGATCCCGTACGCGTCGGGGGCCATGTTCTGCGACTTCAGGTTGGACCCGGCGGCCTGCCAGAGCAGCATGGCGGCCTTGCCGTTGGCGAAGTCGGAGACGGACTGGTTCTGCGCGTACTCGGCGTTGCTCGGGTTGACGATCCTGTCGACGGCCATCAGGTCGACGTACCGCTTGACGGCGGTGACGTTCTGCGGGGTGTCGAAGGTCGGCTTGCCGGCGGAGTCGAACCACTCGCCGCCGTACTGCTGGCTGAAGGTGAAGGCGTGGTGGGCGTTCTCCGACGGGTTGGCGCCCTCGACGGCGAGGCCCCAGCGGTCACCGCCGGTCAGCTTGCGGCCGACCTCGGCGACCTGCTCCCAGGTGGTGGGCGGGCTGGTGACGCCGGCGTCGGCGAACGCCTTCTTGTTGTAGTAGAGGGCGTAGGCGAGGCTGTAGAGCGGCACCGCGGCCGGCGGCTTGCCGGGCGCGCCCGCGGCGGCCAGTGCCGCGGGCACGAACCGGTCCTTCCCGCCGACCTTGGCGAGGGTGGCGTCGTCGAACTCGACAAGCGCGCCGGTGGCCTGCAACGACGCCGACCAGGTGTTGCCGATGTTGACCACGTCCGGGCCCTGGCCGGAGGTGGCGGCGGTGAGCAGCCGGTTGAGCAGGTCCGACCAGGGCACCACCTCGACGTTGACCTTGATGCCGGTCTGCTGCTCGAACCTGTCCAGTTCCGGCTGGAGGGTCTGCTTGTCGGCCTCCAGGCTGGCGCCCTGGTTGCTGGCCCAGTAGGTGAGGGTCTTCCCGGCCGCGCCGGAGGAGTCCCCGGAGTCGCCGCAGGCGGTGAGCGTGGTGGCGGCCAGCACGGCCGCTGTGAGTATCGCGAGGTGTCGTCTCGACACGTTCGGCCCTTCCGTTGCACGTGGTGGGGGTCGCCGGCGTCGCGTCGGGGACGGGGGCGAGGGGCGCCGGCGGACGGTGGGCGGTGCGCGCCGGCGGGGCCGACGGTCGACAGTTCCATCACGACTTAATGAATGTGGTCATTAAAGTGGTTGGCCGAGGGGTCGTCAAGCACGGGGTCGTACAGTCGCTCCCGAGGGCCGAGGGGATCGAGGTGGCAGGTGGAGTTGGCGCGCGCGACCAACCGGGGCGTCCGACTGCGAAACCGGTCCGCCCTGCTGTCGAAGGTATTCCTGGACGGCCCGCTCACCCGGCAGGCCCTGGTCCGCAGCACGGGGCTGAGCCAGCCGGCGGTCAGCAACGTGGTCGCCGACCTGATCGACGAGGGGCTGATCGCCGAGGCGGGCGCCGCCGAGTCCGACGGCGGCCGGCCCAGCATGATGCTGCGGGTCGCGCCGCGGTTCGCGTTCGTCATCGGGGTGGACGTCGGGGAGACCCGGGTCCGGGTGGAGCTGTTCGACTTCGCGATGGCCCAGCTGGCCAGTGTCGCGTACCCGCTCGATCCGCGGCGGACGGAGCCGGCGGAGGTGGGCGGGCACGTGCTGGCCGGCATCGACGCGGTCACCGCCCGGGCCGGGGTGGCCGTCGACCAGGTGCTCGGCGTCGGCATCGGCGTCTCCGGGGTGGTCGAGCAGGGCCGGGAGGCCGTGGTGCACGCCCAGTCGCTCGGCTGGGACCGGGTGCCGTTGGAGCGGCTGATCGCCGCGGGCACCGACCTGCCGCTGCACGTCGACAACGGGGCGAAGACGCTCGGCCAGGCGGAGATGTGGTTCGGCGCGGGCCGGGGGGCCCGGCACGCCGTCTTCGCGCTCGTCGGTTCGGGGGTCGGCGCCGCGGTGGTGACCAACGGGGTGACCTACCGGGGCGCCTCCAGCAGCGCGGGGGAGTGGGGGCACACCACCCTGGTCTACGGCGGGCGGCCCTGTCGCTGCGGGGCCCGTGGCTGCCTGGAGGCGTACGTCGGCGCGGAGGCCGTCATCGACCGCTACCGCGAGGCCCGGGGCGGCCACCCGGTCCCGGGCGACGACGAGGAGTCCCAGCTGGCGGCCCTGATCGACGCGGCCGGCACCTCGGCCGCCGCCCGGCGGGTGCTGGACGAGACGGCCGAGTACCTCGGCGCCGGGGTGGCCAACCTGATCAACCTGTTCAACCCGGAGCGGGTCGTGCTCGGGGGCTGGGCCGGCATGGCGCTGGGCGGCCTGCTGCCGGCCGTGCGGGAGGCCGCCGGCCGCCAGGCGCTGCGCCAGCCGTACGAACAGGCCTCGATCGAGCTGGGTCTGCTGGGCGTCGACGCGGTGGCGCTCGGTGCGGCGACGCTCCCGATCGCCCGGCTGCTCACGGCCGGCGGGGTGCGGTCGGCGAATCGGCGGGTTACCGAACAATCGAACTTCACGGATAAATAACAGCGTTATTTATCGATGCCTTGACGGCTGCGCGACGACTCGTCCGGCACCAGCTGGTACGGCAGGACCCCGGCCGGCTCCTCCATCTCGCTCAGCCAGTTCTACGTCGTGCGCCCGGGCACCGGCGCGGCCACCATCAACGCCGCGCTCGCCCAGGGCCGGCACCTGCTGTTCACCCCCGGCGTGCACCACGTCACCGAGCCGATCCGGGTGGACCGCCCCGACACGGTGGTCCTCGGCCTCGGCCTGGCGACCATCCAGGCCGACAACGGCACCGTCGCGATGCGGGTCGCCGACGTGGACGGCGTGAAGGTGGCGGGCATCATGTTCGAGGCCGGCCAGGTCAACTCGCCGGTGCTGATGGAGGTCGGGCCGCCCGGCTCGGCGGCCAGCCACGCGGCCAACCCGACCTCGCTGCACGACGTCTTCTTCCGCATCGGCGGGCCGGGCGTCGGCCGGGCCACCAACACGTTGACCATCAACAGCGACCACGTGATCGGCGACCACATGTGGCTGTGGCGCGCCGACCACGGCGACGGCGTCGGCTGGGCGGTGAACACCGCCGACACCGGCCTGACGGTCAACGGCGACGACGTGACCATGTACGGCCTCTTCGTCGAGCACTACCAGCGGTACCAGACCGTCTGGAACGGCAACGGCGGCCGGACGTACTTCTACCAGAACGAGATGCCGTACGACCCGCCGAACCAGGCCGCCTGGATGAACGGGGCCACCCGTGGCTACGCGGCGTACAAGGTGGCCGACGGGGTGAGCAGCCACCAGGCGTGGGGGTTGGGCAGCTACTGCTACTTCAACGTCAACCCCGCGGTCGTCGCCGATCGCGCCATCGAGGCGCCGACCAGCCCGAACGTCCGGTTCACCAATAGAACGTTGCATTACCTGCAAGATCGCTGAGCCACCCGCCCAGGGGCGGTCCGCCCTGCGCCGGGCCGCCCCTGCGCCACGCCCGGCGGCGTGCGTGCGCCGGCTCGCCGGCCCGCTCCGCGCTACGCCAGCGGAGGCGGCGCGGCAACGGCCACCGTCCCGTGCACCGGCGCGGCCAGCGGCACCGGCCGGCGTACCGACGGCCAGGCCGCCGGGATGCGTTCCAGGACCCCGCCGGCGAAGACGTCCCGCAGGCCGAGCGGCTTGAGATGGACGTACCCGATGTGGCAGTCGCAGACCGCGTTGCCGCACGGCCGGGGGCGCAGCGCCGAGCGCCACGACCCGTCGTAGAGGTTGCCGATCGGCTCGTCGATGAAGTGGCAGCGGCGCACGGTGCCGTCGCCGCGTACCGAGATGGCCGTCTCTCCCGCGTGGCACGGACGGTCGAGCGAGACGTGCGGGCGGACGCTCCAGCCGAACAGCGGATCCAGCTCCGTCCAGGTCGCCTCCTCGGCCGCGTCGTAGCGCCGGCCCTCGGCGGCGTTCACCCACAGGTAGACCTCGGCGGGCAGGGCGGCCCGCAGCGCCCGCGCCTCGGCGAGGTGCTCCGGCAGGCCGACCACCCCGACGGAGTAGCGGATGCCCAGCTCGGTCAGCCGGGCGCAGCGGCCCAGGAAGCGGTCCCGGTCCACCTGGCCGGGGTGGTAGGTGGTCCAGAGCGCGGCGGCGCGCGGGTCGGCGTCGGCCAGCCAGTCCACCCGGGCGGCCAGGTTGGTCTGGATGACCACCCGCTCGACGTGCGGCAGGTGCGACAGCGACACCATCGCGTCGCGGTACCAGCGGCGGGTCAGCCCCTCGCCCCACGGGGTGAACAGCACCGACAGCCGCACGTCGGAGGTGGCCGCCACCCAGGCGGCGAACCGGTCCAGCGCCGCCCGGTCGGCGCGCAGCAGCTCCGGCGGGTCCCGCCGCTTGGCGAACGGGCAGTACGGGCAGTCGTAGTTGCAGCTCGCCAGGGGACCCCGGTAGAGGATCGCGAGGTTCACCTCGGCACGTACCCGGTCATCGCGTCGCGGACCCGGGCCGAGGTCAGCCACGGGCCGATCGCGTCGGAGCGGGCCAGCCCGGCCGGCGTCAGCCGCAGCCCGCCATCGCCGGCCCACCCCCGCTCGACCAGCCGGCCCAGCTCCGGGAAGTCGTCGCCCGGGAGCGCGCCGAAGCGGGTCCGGTAGGCCGCCGCGTCGACCCCCTCGGCGCGCAGCAGCGACTTGAGCAGCCACCGGCGGCGCTGCTCGGCGCCGTCGAGGGCGAACCCGAACTCGGCCAAGCGGAAGTCGTCGGCCGGGCGGGCCAGGTAGTCGTCGAGCACCGCGCGCACCTGCGACACGCCGACCGCGTAGTCGAACGAGTAGTGCAGGGACGTCGTGTAGGAGCGGGCGCCGCAGCCCAGGCCCACCATGCCGTCGTCCTGGCAGCAGTAGTCCGGCCCGTCCGGGGTGGGCGCGTCGGCCCGGCGGAACTGCCGCATCGACTCCTGCCGGTAGCCGGCCGCGCCCAGCGTCGCCACCGCCTGCTCGTAGAGGGCGAGCCGTTGGGCGTCCCAGTCCGCGCGGCCGTGCGCCCGCCGCCCGAGCCCCGTCAGCGGTCGCACGTACAGCGGGTAGAGGTACAGCTCCTCGGGCCGCCACGCCAGGGCCGCGTCGAGGCTCTCCCGCCAGGTGTCGGCGGTCTGCCCGTCGATGCCGTAGATCAGGTCGATGTTGAGCACGGGGATCCGGGCGTCGCGGATCGTGGCCAGGGCCGCCTCCACCTCCGCGCGGCGCTGCGGCCGGCCGGCGGCGCGGGCCTCGGCGTCGAGGAAGCTCTGCACGCCGATGCTCACCCGGGTGGTGCCGTGCGCGGCGAGCACCGCGAGCCGGTCCGGCGTCGCGGTCGCGGGCGAGGTCTCCACCGACAGCGGTACGCCGGGCAGCCGGGCCCCCATCGCGGTGGCGATGCCGAACAGTTCGGTCAGCTCGTCGGCGGTCAGGTAGGTGGGGGTGCCGCCGCCGAGCGCCACGCGGGCGTAGCCGGCGTCGCCGCCCAGCGCGTCGGCGACCCGTCCCGCCTGCCGGCGCAGCTGCCGCAGGTAGTCGGTCACCTGCTCGGCGGGCGCGTTGGCGCGGGTGAACAGGTTGCAGAAGCCGCAGCGCATCTCGCAGAACGGCAGGTGCACGTAGAGGAAGAGCGCCTCGCGCGCCTCGGCCCGCCACACGTCCGCCAGCAGCGGGCGCGGTCGCAGCGGCCGGTAGGAGGTCTTGTGCGGGTACGCGTAGAGGTACTGCTGGTACGGCGAGCCGTCGAGGCCCGTGTCGGTGCTGGTCACCATTCCCCCGGTCGCAGGACGAAGTGGGCGTACGGGACCGTCCACACCACGTCGTGGCCGATCCGGTGGCCGGTGTGGCCGTCCTCCCCGTAGGCGGTGCCGTGGTCGGAGCAGACGATCGCGAACACCGGCCGACCCCGGCCGGTGAGCAGGGCGAACAGCCGGTCGATCCGGCCGTCGACGTACTCCAGGGCGGCGGCGTGGCTGGCCAGGTCGTCGACCTGCGCCCCGGGCAGGTGGTGCCGGTTGGGCTGGTGCAGGGCGGCGACGTTGAGGAACGTGAACAGCGGCTGCCGCGCCGGCACCCGCGGCAGCACCTCGGCCAGCCGGTCGAGCTGCGCGTCCAGGCAGGTGGGGGAGGTGACCCCGAACCCGGGCTCCCAGTGCGCCTCGGCGAACAGGCCCGGCAGCACCGCCCCGAGCGGGCTGCGCCGGTTGAAGAAGCCGACCCCGCCCAGGCAGAGCGTGTGGTAGCCGACGTCGGCGAGCGCCGTGGGCAGGTCGGGCGCGTCGAACACCCAGGTGTCGGCGCCGGACGTCTCGCTGCCGGGGAACGCCGCCGCGTACAGCCGCTCGTGCCGGCCCGGGGTCACCGGGGTGGGCAGGAAACCGGAAAAGAACGCGTGGTGCGCGGCGTAGGTGAAGCTGGCGGGGGAGTGCCGTCGCTCCCACCGCCCGCCGGGCAGGGCCCGCGCCAAATGCGGCGTGCGCCCCCGCGCGGCCAGGTCGGCGGCGACGTCGTGGCGCAGCGTGTCGAGGGTGAGCAGGAGCAGGTCGTGGCTGCCGATCAGACTGCGCACGCGAGCACCTCCCGGCCGACCGCGCCGGCGGGCCGCGCCGCGTCGTCGCCCGGTGGCGTCCGGCCGGCAGCCGACCGCCAGCGGTCCCACCGGCCGTCGGTCAGGGCGCGCACCTGCTCGGCGTAGGTGTCCCGGCCGTCGGTGAGGACCCCCGGCAGCAGGTCGCCGAAGGCGTTGACCTCGGCCACCGCGTGGCGCCGCCAGCCGAGCAGGAACATCAGGTCGATGCCGACCTGGAGGGTGCGGGGGAAACACGCGGCCACCCGCTCGCACGTCTCCATCGCCGCCGCCCACGCCGCCGGCCCGGCCGCCGCGCGCAGCTCGGCGAGGTCCCCGCGCGCGTTGCCCAGGTGCAGGTTGGTCAGCGGCCCCCGGGCGGCGCGCACCACGGCGTGGGTGGGCCGCCCCGCGACCGCCACCACCCGCAGGTCGACCACCCGGTCGCCGAGCCCCGCCTTGGGCAGCCACCGCTCCACGTGCAGACCGTCGGGGGCGATCCGGTCGACCATGGCGGCGACCTCGGCCTCGTCGGTGTAGCGGCGGGGGCGCAGCGAGTTGAACAGCCCGTCCGGGGTCACCTCGATCGTGGTGACCGCCTGCACCCGCCCCCGGGCCACGGCCAGCGCCACCACCCCGGCGGCCGACGAACCGTTTGCGGGCTTGACGAACACGCGGCTCCAGCGGGCCGCCGCCATCGCCGCCCGCAGCTGCGCCCACCCGTGCACCGGGGGCAGCGCGGCCGGCACCGGCACCCCGGCGGCCGACAGCCGGGCGTGGCAGCGCCGCTTGTCGCACAGCACCGCGACGTCCGCCGGGTCGTTGAGCAGTTCCGCGCCGCCGGCGGCGACCCGGTCCAGGCCCCGCAGCAGCCCGGCGTACGTGTCGGCCAGCCCGATCAGCTCGCCGTGCCGCGCCGGCGAGGCGGACCGGCGCAGCAGCCGGTCCACCTCGGCGTCCTCGCCGGGCGAGTCGACCCGTACCAGCGTGCCGGCCCCGGGCGGCGCCGCGCTAGTCAGCACGTCGACCCAGGGCAGCACCTGCGGCCGGGGCAGGCCGGCGGCGAGGACCGCCCGGGTGAACAGGCCGACCCGACGGTTGCCGGGGTTGCCGACGACGGTCAGGCGCATGTCACTCCGACACCGCCGTGTAGCGGTAGCTCTCGCCGTCGTACTCCTCGGGCTCCTGCGGGTCGGACACGTCCACCGCGACGCCCGGCAGCGCGGCGACCAGCGACGCGGCCGTCTCCTCCGTCAGGTAGTGGTGCGACAGGTCCAGCTCCGCCAGGTGGGTCAGCGGCTGCCCGGCCAGCAGGGCTGCCGCGCCCTCGTCGCCGAGCGTGCCCATCGACAGGTCCAGCCGTTCCAGTCGGGGCACCACCGGCGCGGACGCCAGCGCCCGGGCGAGGTCGTCGGCGATCTCCGAGTTGCACAGGGCGAGCCGGCGCAGCTGCGGGAACCGTTCCCCGGCCAGCAGCGGGGCGAGGTCGGTGACCTGCGCGTCGCCGCCGTAGTCGGCGGTGCCGAGCCACAGCTCCAGGTCGGTCAGTGCGGGCAGGGCGGAGTCGAGCACCGCGCCGACGAACGCCCGGGACAGCCCGCCGCTCTCCACCGCCAGCTCCCGCAGCCGCGCGTGCCGTACGGGGGAGAACGCGAAGTTCTCGCCGCCGCGCACCCGCAGCACCTCCATCGCCGGGTACGCCGTCAGCAGCGCGCTGACGTCGCCCACCCTCATCCAGGAGACCTCGCACTCCTCGGAGGTGATGTCACCGAGGAAGAGCGCCCGCAGGGCGGGCAGGCGCGGCGCCGCCGCGCAGAGTTGCGCGATCGGGGCGGGATGGAACGCCGCGTAGCCCCAGGAGCCGACGACCAGGGACTCCACGGACGGCCCGGCCTGCGCGACGAACCGGTCGAACGCGTCGCGGAACTCCGCCGAGAGCGAGTTCTCCGTGGTCTCGTGGTCGAAGTGCCAGTGGGCGATCCGCCACGAGACCGGGCCGTCCACCGTGGGCAACGGCCCGTCGGCGGGAACGTCCACCACCGGACGGCCGGCGAAGTGGCGCGCGTGGGAACCGAAGGCCATCGCCGCTCACTCCCCGACCGCGGTGAAGCGGTGGAGGGTGCCGTCGAAGTCCTCGGCGACCTGCGGGTCGGAGAGGTCCACCCGTGCGCCCGGCAGTGCGGCGACCACCGCCGCGGCCGCTTCCTCGGAGAGGAAGTGGTGCTCCAGGGCGAGTTGCGTCAGGTGGGTCAGCGGCTGCCCGGCCAGCAGCGCCTTCGCGCCCTCGTCGGTCAGCGTGCCCATCGACAGGTCGAGCGCCTCCAGCCGGGGGACGACCGGTGCGGTCGCGACGGCCGCCGCCACGGCATCGGCGATCTCCGCGTTGCAGAGCCCGAGGTGCCGCAGGGCGGGCAGGCCGGCGCCGGAGAGCACCCCCGCCAGGTCCTCGACGCTCGCGTCGCCGCCGTAGTCTCTGCGGCCGAGCCACAGGTCCAGCCGGTGCAGGGCCGGCAGCTCGCACGCGCCGACGGCCCGGACCACCTCGGCCGGCAGCCCGCCGGACTCGAAGCGCAGCTCGCGCAGCCCGGTGTGCCGGACCGGCTCCAGCCGCAGGCCCTGCGCCCCGCGCACCCCGAGCACCTCCAGCGACGGGTACGCCGCGAGCAGCGGCGTGATGTCGCCGTGCATGAGCCAGGAGATCTCGCACTGCTCGTAGGTCAGGTCGGCGAGGAAGAGCGCCCGCAGGCCGGTCCACTCCCCGGCGGCCTCGACCAGCGCCTCGATCGGCAGGGGCCGCTCGTAGGCCTCGCCCCACTCGCCGATCACCAGGGCGCGCACCGCGTCGGCCGGCACCTGCTCCCGCAGCGCCCGGACGAGACCGAGGAACTCCTCGGGATCCGCGTCGAAGTCCTCGACCTCCAGCCGCCAGGCGACCGCCGACGGATCGTCGGGGAGTGTCATCCCCGGGGTGAAGGGCACTGTCGGTAACCCGACGAACGACGACACGTGCGAGCTGATCACGCCTACCTCCGGTCCGACTGGTGCAGCGGCGGCGCGACGGTAACAGGTCCGCCCGACAGGATGATCAGTGCGCCGGGCGGCGGGGGCCGGACCGCGGTCGCCGGGAGCCGCCGGGGTTCCCGGCGCCGCCCGCCGGTCGGTCACAGCCCGAAGAAGTCGAGGTAGGCGTCGATCTGGTGGGCGAGCATCGGCTCTCCCGGGTGCGCCCGCAGGCCCCGGGCCCCCGCCTGGGCCAGCAGGAGCGTCTCGGCCGGCGTCATGATGATGTCGGCGACCACCGCGTGCGCCGGCAGGTCCGCCACCGCGAACGGCGGCGGGTCGTCGGGGCCCAGCCCCAGGGGCGTGGCGTTGACCGCCAGGTCGGCGTCGGCCAGTCGCGGTCGCGCGGTCGCGCCGACCCGGCCGGGGTACGCGGCGGACAGCCGCCGCCGCAGCGTCTCCAGCCGGCCCGGGTCGGTGTCGCTGAGTCGAAGTTCCGCCACCCCGGCGTCGAGCAGCGCCACCGCGATCGCGCTGCCCGCGCCGCCCGCGCCCACCACGCACGCCCGGCGGCCCCGGGGATGGTGTCCGGCCCCGGCCAGCCCGCGGACGAACCCGTCGCCGTCGAAGGTGTCCGCGGTCCACGTCCCGTCGGGCTCGCGCCGCAGCGCGTTGGCGCTGCCGGCCAGGCGGGCGCGGTCGCTGGCCCGGTCGACGAGTTCCAGCACGGCGGCCTTGTGCGGCACGGTGACCAGCATCCCGTCCAGGTTCGCCACCCGTTGCAGCCCCCGCACCACCTGGGTGAGGTCGGCCGGCGCCGCGTGGACCGGGACGAGCACCGCGTCGGTGCCGCGCCGGGCCAGCACCGGGTTGAGCAGCCCGGGGGCGCGCACCTGGGCGATCGGGTCGCCGAGCAGCGCGTACACCCTCGTGGCGCCGCCTATCTCGGTCATGGGCGTCTCCGCGGGCAGGGGTCGTCCGGCGCGGCCGGACCGGGGGCGGTGCCGACCCTACGCGACGGGTGTGCCCGCCCCGGCGCGGCCCGTCGAGCCGGCGGCCCGGCCACACGGTACGGGGCGTGGCCGGGCCGCCGGCACCGGTCAGGAGGAGGTGGCGGCCGCCGAGGGGAGGGCGTCGAGGCGGCGGGAGAGGGAGAGCAGCGAGTACCCGACGAGGGCGAGCACCGCCCCGAGGCCCATCGCCAGCGCGGCGATGCCGAAGGAGACGACCGAGGTGAACAGGGAGGAGCGCAGGAACGAGCCGGTCATGACGGTCTGCCGGGTGGGGTCCTCCCGGCCGAGTTCGGCGTACGTCTTGCCGCCGCTGGCCTCCAGCGAGTGCTTCTCGATGACCTCGGCCTCCGCGTACGCGGTCAGCGGGCCGTCGATCTTCTCGCCCGCGAACCAGTCCGCGTCGTCGGAGACGGTGATGCGTTCGTCGGCGAGCTGGCTCTGCACGGTGAACCAGGTGGCGGCCCCGCCGACCAGCATGATCAGGCCGGCGACGATGACCAGGACGGACAGCAGCCGGACGGTGGAGCCGACCGCCTGGGACTTCGCGGTGGTGTCGGTCATGGTGTCTCCTCTCCCGCGCCCGGGGCGGGTGCCCCGGGGTGCGGATGTGTCTATGTTGAAATGCGACACGGTATCGGCAATCGCAGGCGTGCCGCATCCGTCGTACCGACGGCAGACGCGCCGCGCCCACCCGCCGGAATCGGTCGGGTGGGCGCGGTGCGCTGGTGGCCGCGGGTGCTCAGCCGCTGGACGACGGCCTGCGGATCGCGTCGCGGACGCGGTCGATGACCGCCAGCGCCGGTCCGACCGCGAGGTTGCCCTTCGCGGACTGGGCGCTCGGGTGCGGGCGCGTCGGCGCGGTCGCCTCCGCCATCCGTACGGCGCCGGCCATCGTGCGCAGCCGGTCGGCGGGCACGTGCTGGCGCAGCAGCGGGAACTCCTGGCGTTCCTCGTAGCGGGCGTGCGTGAGCACCGCGTCGCGCAGCAGGATGATGCCGGTGTCGAAGCCCTCGGCGTCGACACCGCCGGCGATCAGGGTCTTCAGCGTCTCCTTGGCCTGACGCTCCTCGGCGAGGCGTTCGTCGACCATGGCGTCGCCGCCCCCGCCCGGCAGCGTCCGGGCCAGCGGGTGGACGACCTCCTCCTCGGCGGTCTCGTGCGCGGCGAGCAGCTTCACCAGGTCGTCGAAGGCGTCCCGGCGGGTCTCCCCGGTGCTGCCGATGACCAGCAGGAACAGCTCCTCGATCCGGGCGTGCTGGGCCAGCAGCAGGTCGACGACGTCGTCCTCGGGGCCGCGCGTGGCCGGGGCGCCGGTGTCAGGCATGGCTGCCTCCCCGCGCGCGCAGCGACTCCACCGGGTGGGGCCCCTCGGTCTCGACGCGGTACTCGTCGCCGAAGCGCTCCCGGTGCATGTCGATCACCTGCTCGCTCGGCGGCTTCTGCCCGTCGTGCAGCTGCTGCTGCATCGACTCGAAGCGCTCGTGCGCCTCCCGCACGTACCCCTCGCCGATCTTGTTCAGGTCGACCTGGGTGGCGAGCAGGTGGCGCAGGTACTCCTTGTTCGGCTCGAAGGTCAGCGGCTCGGGCAGGCCGGCGCCGCCCACGATCTCCTCCGGCTCGCGGCCGTCGTGGCGGCGCAGCAGGTCGGCGGCCTGCTGAAGGTGCGCCAGCTCCATCTGCAGGTGCAGCTCCCACACCGCCTTGATGCGGGGGTCGCTCTCCTGCTGCATGAAGGAGTAGTAGAGCCAGCACTCGTTGTACTCGTGGGTGAGCAGCCGCTCCCACCAGTTCTCGCCCGGGTCGAGCAGCGACTCGTAGTGCGTGACGTGCTCCTGCTCGATGAGGCTGATCTCCTGGTAGAGCTGCCGCGCGATCGGCTCCATGTACTGCGGCCCGACGTTCATGTAATAGAACATGACCTGCTGCTCGGCCGACAGGATGGTCAGCGCGTGCAGCTTGGAGCGGGGGTCGACGCTGTTGCGGTCGTACGGGGTGCGCACCTCGTCGAACGGGTGCCGGTGCTCGGCGACGGTGGGCCGGCCGGGCATGACCTCGGTCAGGCCCTGCACGATCTTGTCCGCCTTGCGGCGTTCCACCATCTCGTAGAGGTTGGCGTAGCGGTAGAGGTGGTCGAAGTCCTCCAGCACGCCGAACTCGTAGCTCTGCTTCAGGTAGGGGTCGGGCTCGTGCCGGGCCACCCACGCGGTCAGGTCGACGGCCACCTGCTCGTAGCCGAGCGTCGTCTCCAGCACGCTCGCGGCGCCGGGCAGCAGCCAGTTCACCACCCGCTGCTGCTGGCTCTCCAGGTAGCGCACGTACGCCAGCTGCCGGCGGACCTCCTGGTCGGGGCAGTTGCGGGCGAACTGGTGCTGGAAGTTGATCGCCTCGACCTCGATGCCGTTCATGGTGATGATGCGGCAGCGGGTGTACGGGTCGACCGCCTCCGGGTCGATCGGCTCCACGTTGAGTTCGCGCCAGTTGCGGATCTGGCTCTCCAGCGGGATTCCTTTGTGCTCCAACGGGTTGAACACGGCGTCTCCTTCTTCGGCCGGGGTATCAAATGCCCTACCCCGACAGTCCGGGCGAAAACGGCGAGCCCGGTTGTTCCTCGGCCGGCGGACTGGTGATTTCACCGATGCGGCGCCGCCGGCGCCGTCGAAGACTGATGCATGTCGATATGCCCCGTCCCGTAGGGAGTGCCCGACGTGTCATCACCAACCACCACCGCCGCCCGTCCCCGTCCCGCCACCCGCCTCGCCGGCCTGGCCGTGGCCGCCGTCCTGGCCACGGCGGGCGCGCTGGCCGCCCCGCCGGCCGCCCAGGCCGCCGCCAACCCGTACGAGCGCGGTCCGGCCCCGAGCGTCGCCCTGCTGGAGGCCAGCCGCGGCCCGTTCGCCACCTCGTCGCAGAACGTCTCCTCGCTCAGCGTCACCGGCTTCGGCGGGGGCGTCATCTACTACCCGACCAGCACCGCCGAGGGCACCTTCGGCGCCGTCGCCATCTCGCCCGGCTACACGGCCTCCTGGTCCAGCATCGACTGGCTCGGGCCGCGGATCGCCTCGCACGGCTTCGTGGTGATCGGCATCGAGACCAACACGCGCCTCGACCAGCCGGACAGCCGCGGTCGGCAACTGCTCGCGGCGCTCGACTACCTGACGCAGCGCAGCTCCGTACGCAGCCGGGTCGACGCCAGCCGGCTCGCCGTCTCCGGCCACTCGATGGGTGGCGGCGGCAGCCTGGAGGCCGCGGTCTCCCGACCGTCGTTGCAGGCCGCGGTGCCGCTCGCGCCGTGGAACCTGGACAAGTCCTGGTCCGACGTCCGGGTGCCGACCCTGATCATCGGCGGGGAGAGCGACAGCGTCGCGCCGGTCTCGTCGCACTCGGAGCCGTTCTACAACAGCATCCCGGCCTCGTCCGAGAAGGCGTACCTGGAGCTCAACGGGGCCAGCCACTTCTTCCCGCAGACCGTCAACACGCCCACCGCCCGGCAGGCGGTCGCCTGGTTGAAGCGGTTCGTCGACGACGACACCCGCTACGAGCAGTTCCTCTGCCCCGGCCCGAGCGGCTCCGCCATCCAGGAGTACCGCAACACCTGCCCGAGCGCCTGACGCTCTCCGGGGTGGCCGTCACCCCCGGCCGCCCCGCGGCGCATGGCTGCCCGGTCGGTGCAGAAACCGTCGGCCGCCGCCCAGGTTTGGGCGGCGGCCGACGAGCGTGCCCGCGAGCGTCGGAGGTATTGACGGCCCCCGTCAGAAACGTACACTCCCAGTGTAAATACTGGCGGCTGCCGGGGGGACGGGTGATGGAGCAAGGGCTCGCACTGCACCACATCGGGGTCCGCTTCGGCGGCCTCACCGCCCTCGACGACGTCTCGCTGCGGGTGCCGCCCGGCCGGGTGGTCGGCGTGATCGGTCCCAACGGGGCCGGCAAGACCACGCTGTTCAACGTGGTCTGCGGCTTCGTCCCGCCGGACGAGGGCTCCCTGACCCTCGACGGCCGGCCGCTGCGCCCGCGCCCGCACCGGCTCACCCGGCTGGGCGTCGCCCGCACGTTGCAGGGCACCGGGCTCTTCGCCGGGCTCACCGTGCTGGAGAACGTGATGACCGGGGCCACCCACACGGCCCGCGCCGGCTTCCTCGCCGCCCTGCTCGGCCTGCCCCGCAGCGACCGCGACGAGCGCCGGCTGCGCCGGGACGCCCTCGACGTCCTCGACACCCTGGGCATCGCCGGGCACGCCGACGCCGCGCCGGGCACGCTGCCCTTCGCCGTACGCCAGCGGGTCGCCCTGGCCCGCGCGCTGGCCGCGCGTCCCCGGCTGCTCCTGCTCGACGAACCCGCCGGGGGCCTGGGCGCCGACGACATCGCCGAGCTGGCGGAGCTGATCCGGGGGCTGCCCCGACGCGACACCGACCCCTGCGCGGTGCTGCTGGTGGAACACCACATGGACCTGGTGATGTCCGTCTGCGACGAGATCGTGGTGCTCGACTTCGGGCGGGTGATCGCCGCCGGCACCCCCGACGAGGTGCGCGACGACCCGGCGGTCGCCGACGCCTACCTCGGCGCCGAGGTCGACGAGGCCGCCGCATGACCGGCGAGGACCTGCTCGAGGTGCGTGGCCTGGTGGCCGGCTACGGCGGCGCGCCGGTGCTGCACGGGATCAACCTCGCCGTCGCACGGGGCACCATCGCGGCGGTGGTCGGCGCCAACGGCGCCGGCAAGACCACGCTGCTGCGCGCCCTGTCCGGCATGCTCCGCCCGGCGGCCGGCCGGGTCGTGCTGGCCGGGGAAGACCTGCGCGGCGTCGCGGTCGAGCAGCTCGTGCGCCGCGGCATGGCCCACGTGCCGGAGGGCCGCGGGGTGGTCGGCGAGCTGACGGTCGACGAGAACCTGCGCCTCGGCGGGCTGTGGCGGCGCGACCGGGCCGACGCCGCCCGCGCCCTCGACGAGGTCTACCAGCTCTTCGAGCCGCTGGCCCGGCGGCGGCGACACCTCGGGCACCAGCTCTCCGGCGGCGAGCGGCAGATGCTCGCCCTCGGCCGGGCACTGGTCGGCCGGCCCCGCCTGCTGCTGCTCGACGAGCCGTCGCTCGGCCTGGCGCCGCGGGTGGTCGCCCAGACCATGGCCCTGCTGCGCAGGCTGCGCGACGACACCGGGCTGACCGTGCTGCTGGTCGAGCAGAACGTGCGCAGCGCGCTCTGGATCGCCGACCAGGGCGTGGTGATGTCCCTGGGCCGGATCGTCACCACCGCCCCGGCCGCCCGGCTGCGCGACGACGCCGACCTGCGCCACGCCTACCTCGGCTTCTGACCCCCTCGTCCCCGCAAGGGAGGACCGTTGGACCGCTTCGTCTTCCTCACCCTCGACGGACTGTCCAGGGGCGCGGTCCTCGCCGCGTTCGCCCTGGCCCTGGTGCTCATCTGGCGGGCGGCCCGGATCGTCAACTTCGCCCAGGGCGCGATGGCCGTCGCCACCGCGTACGTCGCCTACAGCGTCTCCGCCGCGACCGGCTCGTACTGGCTGGGCTTCCTGGCCGCGCTCGGCGCCGGGCTGCTCCTCGGCGCGGCGGTCGACCTGGTCGTCATGCGCTTCGTCGACCACGCCTCGCCGCTCAACCCGGTGATCGTCGCGCTCGGGCTGGTGCTGCTGATCCAGGCCGTCCTCGGCATGGCGTACGGCAGCGAGTTCCTGCCCGCCGGGACGCCCTTCTCCCGCAACCCGCTGACCGTGGGCGGCGTCGCCGTCCTGTCGCCGTACGACCTGTTCGTCTTCGCGGCGGTCGCGGTGGTGGTCGTGGGGCTCGCCTGGACCTTCACCCGCACGGCGGTGGGCCTGCGGATGCGCGCGGCGGCGTTCGCGCCCGAGGTGTCCCGGCTGCTCGGGGTGAACGTCGGCGGCATGCTCACCCTCGGCTGGGCGCTGGCCTCCGGGGTCGGCGCGCTGGCCGGCATGCTGGTCATCCCCACCGAGTTGGGCCTGCACCCGCACGCGATGGACCTGGTCTTCGTCTCGGCGTTCACCGCCGCCGTGGTGGGCGGGCTGGACAGTCCACCGGGGGCGGTGGTCGGCGGCCTCGCGGTCGGGCTGCTGCTCTCCTATGTCAGCGGCTACGCCGGCAGCGACGTCACGCCGCTCGCGGTGCTGGTGCTGCTGCTGACCGTGCTGCTGGTCCGTCCCGCCGGGCTGTTCGCCCCGGTCGCGGCGAGGCGGGTGTGAGCGCCACCCGGGCGGTGACCCCGCCGGACACGCAGGCCCGGGTCGGCCGCACCGGCCCCGCCGATCCCCGCCGCGGCTCGACCCTGCTGCGCCACCTCGGCCTCGCGGCCGTCGCCGCGCTGCTGCTGGTGGCCGCCAGCTACGGGCTGGAGCCGTTCCGCAACTTCCAGCTCGCCACCGTGGCCGCCTACCTGTGCGCCACCGCCGGGCTGACCGTCCTCACCGGGCTCAACGGTCAGCTCTCGCTGGGGCACGGCGCGCTGATGGCGACCGGCGCGTACACCGTGGCCTTGTGCCAGAACGCGTTCGCCGACTCCGGGATGACCGGCGGCTGGCTGCTCCCGGTCTCGCTGGGCGCGGCCGTCCTGGCCGCCCTCGCGGTGGGCGCCGTGGTCGGGGTGGCCGCCGCCCGGCTGCGCGGGCCATACCTGGCCGGCGTCACCCTGGCCGTGGCGGTCGTGGTGCCGGCGCTGACCGTCACCTTCGACGGCGTGTTCAACGGCGAGCAGGGGCTGGCGGTGCCGGTCGAGCCCCCGCCAGCGGCCCTCGGCGTCCACTTCCCGTACGAGCGCTGGCAGCTCTGGGTGACCGCGGCGGCCACCCTGCTGGCCCTGCTGCTGCTGGCCAACGTGGTCCGCAGCCGGTACGGCCGCACCTTCCGGGCGGTCCGCGACGACGAGGTCGCCGCCCGGCTCGCCGGCATCCACGTCGCCCGCACCCAGGTCCTCGCCTTCGTGGTCAGCGCGGCCGGCGCCGGGCTCGGCGGGGCCCTGCTCGCGGTGCTCGCGCAGAGCGTGTCGCCCGGGGCGTTCTCGCTGACGCTGTCGCTGTTCCTGCTGATGGCGGTCGTCATCGGCGGGCTGGGCAGCCTCGCCGGTGCGGCGTGGGGCGCCGTCCTGCTGGTGGCCCTGCCCGACCTGACGCACGCCGTCACCGAGCAACTCACCCTGTCGCCGGCGGTCGCGCAGCGGGTCGAGGGTAACCTCCCGCTGGCGATCTTCGGGCTCACCCTGGTCGTCGTCATGATCGCCGCTCCCGGCGGCGTGCAGGGCCTGCTGTCCCGGCTGGCCCGGGCCTTCTCCGCGCGTCCGGCGGGCCGCCGACGGCCGCCGCGCCGACGGCCGGCCGACTCCCGCCTCGGCGGGGGACGGACGCCCTGAGCCGGCCCGGTCCGCCCGGCAAACCGCACCCGTCCCACCCGAGCACCCGCCCGCACCCCACCACCACCCCACCCCACCACCAACCGGACCGAGGAAAGGTCGGTGTCTGACATGACACGAACGGCACGGCGCGGCCTCGCGCTCGCCACCGCCATCACCCTGCTCGTCACCTCCGCCGGCTGCGCCGGGGACGACGGCGGCGGCCGGGGGGCGGTCCCCGGCGTCACCGACACCGAGATCGTGGTCGGCACGCACATGCCGCTCACCGGTCCGGCCTCCGCCGGCTACTCCAAGATCGCGCCCGCCACGAAGGCGTACTTCGACCACGTCAACGCCAACGGTGGCGTGCACGGCCGGAAGATCACCTACAAGATCATGGACGACGGTTACAACCCGGCGAACACCCAGCAGGTGGTCCGCCAGCTCGTCCTGCAGGACAAGGTCTTCGCCATCCTCAACGGGCTCGGCACGCCGACCCACACCGGCGTGCTCGACTTCCTCAAGAGCAACCGGGTGCCCGACCTCTTCGTCGCCTCCGGAAGCCGCAGCTGGGACCAGCCCGACCGGTATCCGGGCACGTTCGGCTTCAACCCCGACTACACGGTCGAGGGCAAGATCCTGGCCCAGCACGTGAAGACCAGCCTGCCGGGACGCAAGGTCTGCTTCCTCGGCCAGGACGACGACTTCGGCCGGGACAGCCTGGTCGGCGTGGAGAAGGTGCTCGGCGCCGGCGCGGTGGCGGCGAAGCAGACGTACGTCACCAGCAACACCAACGTGGCACCCCAGATCGGCGCGTTCAAGGCGGCCGGCTGCCAGGTGGTCGTCCTCGCCACCGTGCCCGGCTTCACCGCCCTCGCCGTCGGCACCGCCGCCCGGCTGAACTTCACGCCGCAGTGGCTCGTCTCCAACGTCGGCGCCGACCACCCGACGCTGGCCAAGCAGCTCGGCGCCAACGCCGGGCTGCTGGAGGGCATGGTCGGCGCCAACTACCTGCCGATGCAGAACGACGCCGCCGACCCGTGGATCCAGCTCTTCACCAAGGTCAACAAGGAGTACAACGGGGACGCCCCGTTCGACGGCAACACCGTCTACGGGATGGCGGTCGGCTACCTCTTCGTGCAGGTGCTCCTCGCCGCCGGCAAGGACCTCACCCGCGAGGCGGTGACCGAGGCCGTCGCCAAGGGCGGCTACCAGGGGCCCGGCCTGGCCCCGCTGCGCTACTCCGACACCGACCACTCCGGCTACGGCGGGCAGCGGCTGACCCGGGTGAGCGGGGGGACGCAGGCCTACTTCGGGCCGACGTACGAGACGGACGAGGGCGACGGGCCGGTACGCGAGCACACCGTCGCGCCGGTCGCGCCGCCGGCCAACGGGGTGCCCACCGCCTCCTGACCGGGCGCACCGGGCGTGGCGCGTCGGCTTTCCGGCCCGCCACGCCCGGTCCTGTTCTCGGGCAGAGGGCGCTCAGGCTCCGGGCCCTCTCCCGGAGCGCGAACTGTCCGCATCGACAGTGCTGTTACGCCGAAGGGCTGTCGGCGGGATGAGACCTGTCCGCCGACGTGATGTCGTTGACGGGTCTCGACCGCCCTCCTACTATTTGCACCGTGAATGCATATTCGGGGCGACCCTCGGGTCGGGCGACGGCCGTGGTGAGGACCCGCTTCGCGGCGGCGTGGCGCGAGGGCCGGAAAGGGCCCTTCGCCCGGGCGTACCCGCTGGGGCGCCTCGGGGCGCCGCGGGACGGGGTCGGCGCGGTCGCCTTCCTCGCCTCCGGCGGCGCGGCCCGGATCGCCGGGCGGACCCACGTCCCCGACGGCGGGGCCGGCCTCGCCGACCGGCCCGCCGGATGACCGCGCCGAGCCCGGGCCGGGGCCGGACGGGCGCCGTGCCGCCCGCGGCTAGACTCGGCGCGGCGGTACGGGGGACGTGACGGCGATGAGGAGGCGGACGCGGATGGGCGGTGCCGAGGCGCCGGTCCGGGTCGACGGCCGGACCGCCCGGGCCGAACGCACCCGGGCGGCGATCGTCGAGGCGCACCTGGCGCTCATCTCCGAGGGTGACCTGCGGCCGACCGGCGAGCGCATCGCCGAGCGGGCCGGAATCTCGCTGCGGACGCTCTGGACCAACTTCAAGGACATGGAGACGCTGTTCGAGGCCAGCGGCGCGGAGCTGCTCCGGCAGCAGGACGCCGCCCACCGGCCGATCTCGCCGGCGCTGCCGCTGGCCCGGCGGGTCGACGCGTACTGCCGGCAGCGGGCCCGGCTGCTCCAGCTCATCGCCCCGTCGGCCCGGGCCGCCCAGATGCGCGAGCCGGTCTCCGGGCAGCTGCGCCGCAACCGCCTCAAGCACATCGCGCGCGTCCGCGACGAGGTCGAGCACCTCTTCGCCGCCGAGCTCGAACAGGCCGGTCCCGAACGCGACCAGCTGGTGCACGCCCTGGTGGCCGCGAGCATGTGGCAGGCCTGGTCGATGCTGCGCGACGGGCTGGGGCTGGGCGTGGACCAGGCCCGTGCGGTGATGACCCGGACGGTCGCCGCCCTGCTGGCCGACGTCGGCCCGCGCTGACGCGCGACGTGGGAAGGCGGCGCCGCCGGTCTTTCCATCGGGCTGCCGATAGGTGACACTCGATTGCATGGTTACTGCATCGTCAGTGCAATTAACCGTGTTGCGCGGCCGGGCCGACGAGTGCGCCGCGATCCGGCGCCTGCTGGGTGACCTGCCTGCCGGCGGGGGAGCGCTGCTGGTCCAGGGCGAGCCCGGATCCGGCCGCAGCGCGCTCGTCGACTACGCCCACCGGCACGCCGGGGGCTGCACCGTCCTGGCCGGCACCGGGCTGCCCGAGGAAGCGGGCCTGCCGTACGCGGGACTGCAACGGCTGCTGGACCCGGTGCTGGACCGGGCCGGCGCGCTTCCCGGACAACAGCGGCGGGTGCTGCTGCGGGCGCTGACCGGCGCGGGCTGCCCCGCCGACGGGCGCCTGGCGCTGTTCCTGGCCGTGCTCGGTCTGCTCGCCGCCGCCGCGCGGGACCGCCCGCTGCTGTGCACGATGGACGACGTGGACCGGGGCGACCAGCCCACCGCCGACGCGCTGGCGTTCGTCGCCCGCCGCCTGGGCCGGTCGTCGGTGGCCGTCCTGCTCACCACGGCTGCGGACGTCCCCCTCGGCGGGATAGCCCGGCACCGGCTCCGCCCGCTCGACGACCGGGACAGCGCCGCGCTGCTCGCCGACCGGCTGGCCGGCCGGCCACCCGCGCCGCCCGTGGCCGCCGCGCTCGCCGCGGCGGCCGGGGGCAACCCGCAGGCCCTCGTCGACCTGGCCGAGGTGCTCACCCCGGGCCAGTGCCGGGGGGAGGAGCCGGTGCCCGAGACGCCCCCGCCCGACGGCGGGCTGGGCCGCGCCTACCGGGCCCGGCTGGACCGGTTGCCGGCCGACACCCGCCGGGTCCTGCTGCTCGCCGCGCTCGACGAGGACGGGGAGCCGGCCACCCTGCTCCGGGCCGCCCGGGTCGCCGGCACGGCGGTCGAGGCGCTCGCGCCGGCCGAACTCGCCGGCCTGGTCCGCGTCGAGCCGCGACGGGTCACGTTCCCGCAGCCTCTCGTCCGGACCGTGGTCCGGGCCGCCGCGCCGCTGGCCGAGCGGCGCGCGGCGCACCTGTTGCTCGCCGGCGTGCTCGACGGGGCCGGGCACCGGCTGCGCCGGGCGGGACACCTCGCCGCCGCCGCCCAGGGCCCCGATCCGGCCCTGGCCGCCGAGCTGGAGCAGGCCGTGACCGAGTGCGAGGGCGCGGGCATGGCGGCCTCGGCCGCGCTGCAACGGGCCGCCGAACTCACCGACGACCCGGCACGCGCCGCCGCCCGGCTGGTGGCCGCCGCCCGGTACGCCTGGTCGGCCGGCCGGGCGCACCGGGCCCGACTGCTGCTGGGCGAGCTGCCCCCGGGCGCGGAAGCCGCCGTGGCGGGCCGGGCCGACCTGCTGCGCGGGGAACTGGAACTGCGCACCGGCCGGCCCCGGTCCGCGCTCACCGCGCTCCTGTCCGCCGCCGACACCCTGGCCGCCGCCGATCGTGCGGCCGCCGGCACCCTGTCCGCCGCCGATCGTGCGTCCACCGGCACGGGTGGCGCCGACGATCGCGCGCTGGCCCTCGGCGCGCTGGTGCGGGCGGGCGAGGCCGCCTGCTTCACCGGCGACCAGTACCGCTACGCCGGCGTGGCCCGGCGGGCGGAGCTGTTGCGCCGCCCCGGTGACCCGCCCGCCACCGAGCTGCTGAGCGCCTACGTCGCCGGAACCGCGGCGACCCTGCGCGGCCACCACGAACAAGCCGGGCCCGCCCTGCGCCGGGCCGTCGTCCTCGGCGGGCAGCTGACCGGGCCGGCGCTGACCCCCGCGGCGCTGACCTGCGCGGCGGCGGCCGGGCTGCTGGTGGCCGTGGACGGCGCGGCGCACCGGCTCGCCGAGCGCGCCGTCGAGCTGGCCCGCGAGCGGGGCGAGCTGTCCGCCCTGCCACGCGCCCTGGAGCTGCGGGCAGCCGCCGAGTACTGGCTGGGCCGGCACGACGCCGCGACGGACAGCTCCCGGGAGGGGCTGCGGATCGCCCGGGACGTCGGCCAGGAGAACTGGGCCGGCGTACACCTGGGCATGCTGGCGGTGCTGGCCGCCGTGCGGGCCGACCGCGACACCGCCCTGCGCCGGATCCGGGAGATCGGCGAGGACCCGGGCGCGCACAGCCGGCCCCGCGCCCTCGCGCAGTGGGCCCTGGCGGTGCTCGACCTGGTCGACAACCGGCCGGCCGCCGCCGCCGCGCGACTGGCCGCGCTGGCCTGCCCGGGCACGGGCCGGGGGCAGGTGCTGGTCCTGGTGATGGCCACCCCGTACCTGGTGGAGGCGGCCGCCACCGTCGCGGACCGGCCGGCGGCAAGCGCCGCCCTCGCCGTCTTCGACCGGTGGGCCAGCAGTACGGCGAGCCCGTCGCGCCGGGCCCTCTCCGCGCGCTGCCACGGGCTGCTCGCGCCGCGGGGCAGCGCCGAGGCGGAGCGGGAGTTCCGCACCGCCCTGCGGCTGCACCCGACGGACGCCGGCGCGTTCGAGCGGGCCCGCACCGAGCTTCTCCTGGGCCGGGAACTGCGCCGCAGCCGCCGACCGCGCGCGGCGCGCGAACACCTGCACGCCGCCCGGGAGACATTCACCCTGCTCGGGGCGGCCACCTGGGCGGAACAGGCCACCACGGAGCTGCGGGCGGCCGGGGAGTCGGTCGGCCCGCCGGAGGAGTCGGCGGCGCGACTGCTGACCGGCCAGCAGCTCCGGATCGCGCGGCTGGTCGCCGAGGGCGCCACCAACCGGGAGATCGCCGCCCGGATGTTCCTCTCCACCCGTACGGTCGACCATCACCTCCGCAACATCTTCCACCGCCTCAACATCCGCTCCCGCACGGAGCTGGCCCGCGCCCTCTCCTAGCCCCCTCCCTCCCGCCTCCCCGCCGCCCTCACCGGCGTCGATCATGCAGTTGTGGTGCCCCGCGAAAGCCGCGAAGTGGCATCTACCGCCCGCCACAAGTCCATGATCGACGCGGCACGAGGCGGGGCGGGCGGGGCGCGACGGGGTGGGGGAAGGGTAGGGAGTGTCAGGGGGCGGGGAGGATCACGGTGCGGGCGCCCTCGCCGCGGGACATGCGGGCGAAGGCCTCGGGGGCGCCGTCGAGGGTGGTCCGGTCGGTGATCAGGTAGCCGAGGTCGAGGGTGCCGTCCAGCACGGCCCGGGCGAGCTCGGGCACGTCCCGGTCCGGGTCGGAGGAGCCGTAGACCGAGGAGCGCAGGGTCCGGGCCGAGTGGAAGATGTCCAGCGCGCCCAGCCCGACGATGTCGTCCTTGGCCCCCATGCCGACGACCGTCACCTGACCGCCCCGGCGGGTGGCGCGCCAGGCGGTGCGGATCGTGGCCGACCGCCCGACGCACTCCAGCGCGTGGTCGACGCCCCGACCTGCCGTCCGCTCCCGGACCGCCCGGCTGAGCGTCTCGTCGGCGAGCAGGAAGTCGGTGGCGCCGGCCGCGACGGCCAGCTCCGCCTTGGCGGGGGAGACGTCGACGGCGAGCACCTGGTCGGCGCCGGCGGCCCGCGCGGCGGCGACCACCGACAGCCCCACCCCGCCGAGGCCGATCACGGCCACCGACTCGCCGGGGGCCACCCCCGCCGTGCGGCGGACCGCGCCGACGCCGGTGAGCACGGCGCAGCCCAGCAGTGCCGCCGCCTCGAAGGGCAGCTCCGCGGGGACTCCGATGACGGCGGCCTGCGGCACCACCACCTCCTCGGCGAGCGCGCCGAGGCCGAGCGTGACGTGCAGCGCTTCGCCGGCCGAAGTGCGTCCCCGGGGGGCCGAGGGCGACCCGGTGCGCTCGCACAGCCACGGCTCGTCCCGCCCGCAGTACCAGCAGCTGCGGCACGGCGGGGCCCAGTTCAGCACCACGTGCGCGCCGGGCGCGACCCGCGTGACGGCGTCGCCGACCGCGAGCACCACCCCGGCCGCCTCGTGCCCCAACACCAGCGGGTACGGCGGTGCCAGCGTCCCGTCGACCATGGACAGATCGGAGTGGCAGACCCCCGCCGCCCGGACGCTCACCCGTACCTCGTCCGGGCCGGGGGCCGGCAGCTCGATCTCCTCCACCCGCAGCGGGGCGTCGACGGCCCGTACGACCAGGGCCCTCATCGCTGGATGGCCTTGACCTGGAGGAACTCCTCGAGCCCGTGCCGGCCCAGTTCCCGGCCGAGGCCGGACTGCTTGTAGCCGCCGAACGGGGCGAGCGGGTTGAACGGGGCCCCGTTGACGTCGACGGCGCCGGTGCGCAGCCGCCGGGCCACCCGCAGCGCCCGCTCCTCGTCGCCCGACCAGACCGCGCCGGCCAGCCCGTAGCGGGAGTTGTTGGCGATGCGTACCGCCTCGTCCTCGTCGTCGAACGCGATGACCGCGAGCACCGGGCCGAAGACCTCCTCCTGGGCCAGGGCGCTGTCGGGGTCGACGTCGGCGATCACCGTCGGGGCGACGAAGTAGCCCCGCTCGGGCAGCGGCGCGTCCGGCCCGCCGGCGACCAGTCGGCCCCCGTCGGCCAGCCCCCGGGCGACGTGCTCGCGGACCCGTTCCCGCTGCGCGGCGGAGACCAGCGGGCCGAGCCGGGTGGCCGGGTCGAACGGGTCGCCGAGCCGGTAGCCCGCCGCGGCTTTGGCGGCCAGGTCGAGGGCCTCGTCGTAGCGGTCGCGGTGCACGAGCAGGCGGGTCCAGGCGGCGCAGGTCTGGCCGGAGTTGAGGAAGGCGTTGCCGACCCCCACCTTGACGGCCGTGGGCAGGTCGGCGTCGTCGAGGACGATGTTGGCCGACTTGCCGCCGAGTTCCAGGGCGACCCGGGCGATCCGGTCGGCGGCGAGGTGGGAGATCCGCCGGCCGGTGGCCGTCGAGCCGGTGAAGGAGACCATGTCGACGTCCGGGTGCGCGGCGATGGCCTCGCCGACGACCGGGCCGGTGCCGGTGACCAGGTTGACCACCCCGGGCGGGAAGCCGGCCTCGTGGATGGCGTCGAAGAGCAGGTACGCCGTCAGCGGGGTCAGCTCGCTCGGCTTGAGCACCACCGTGCACCCGGCGGCCAGCGCGGGGGCCAGTTTCGCGACGACCTGGTGCAGCGGGTAGTTCCACGGGGTGATCGCCCCGACCACGCCGACCGGTTCCCGGACCACCAGCGAGTTGCCGACGGTCTCGTCGGCCGGGGGACGGGCGGCCAGTTCGACGTAGCTGTGCAGGACCGTCAGCGGCAGGCCGGTCTGGACCCGGCCGGCGACCTTCAGCGGGGTGCCGAGTTCCAGGGCGACGGTGCGGGCGATCTCGTCGGCCCGGGCGGAGAGCGCGGCGTGCAGCCGGTCCAGGCGGGCGGCCCGCTCGGCGGGCGCGGCGTCGGCCCAGCCGGGGAAGGCGGCCCGGGCCGCCGCGACGGCGCGGTCCACGTCGGCCGCGGTGCCCGCCGGCACGGTCGCGATGACGTCCTCGGTCGCCGGGTTGCGCACCGCGACGGTGTCCCGGGAGTCGGCGGCGGACCATTGCCCGTCGAGGTAGAAGTCGGTACGTGCGAGATCCATCGCGCCCCTCACCTACGTCGGCCGAAACTAGCAGCGCAAGTTTCGGACTCTAGTACGCCCGGCCGGCCGGCGGGAGGGGCGGCAGCGGCCCGATGTGCTCCTCATAGGTGCGCGACAGCCCGTGGATCAGCGCGTCGAGGCCCAGCGCGAAGGCGCCCTCGTCCACCTGCTGCTGGTGCTCGGCCAGCCGGTGGGCCTGGGTCAGGTGCGGGTACTGCTCCGCGTACAGCCCGGGGTCCTCGACGAAACCGCGCGCGAACGAGCCCAGCGCCGAGCCGGCCACGAAGTAGCGCATGAGCGCGCCGACGTGGGTCGCCCGGGCCGGTGGCCACCCGGCGGCGACCAGTCCGCCGTAGACGGCGTCGGCCATGGCCAGCGCCGCCGGCCGGCGCCCCGGCCCCCGGGCCAGGTACGGCACGATGTTCGGGTGCGCGGCCAGCGCCGCCCGGTAGGAGTGTCCCCACCGGCGCAGCGCCTCCCGCCAGTCGACGCTGCCGAAGAACGACACGTCCACCTGGCCGGTGACGCTGTCGGCGACCGCGTCGAGGATCTCGTCCTTGGTGGCGAAGTGGTTGTAGAGCGACGGCCCGCGTACCCCGAGTTCGGCGGCGAGCCGGCGGGTGGAGAAGCCCTCCAGCCCTTCGGCGTCGATCAGCGCGGCGGCGGTCTCGACGATCCGCTGCCGGCTGAGCAGCGCCTGCCGCGGCCGGGGCATCCGTCCTCCTTCGCTCGGGGTGGTCCGTCGCAGACTCTGCCACAACCGGGTCTGGACGGAATTAAACTTGCACCGCTAGTTTAAGCCTCATGGATCTGGAGCTCTCCGCCGAGCAGGCGGCGGTCCGCCGGCTCGCCGCGGACTTCGTCGACCGTGAGGTGGTGCCGCACGCGGCCACCTGGGACCGCCGCGAGTCCGTCGACCCCGACATCGTCGGCAAGCTCGGCGAGCTGGGCTTCCTGGGACTGACCATCGGCGAGGACGACGGCGGTTCGGGCGGCGACCACCTCTCCTACTGCCTCGTGCTGGAGGAACTCGGCCGGGGCGACTCCGCCGTGCGCGGCATCGTCTCGGTCTCCCTCGGCCTGGTCGCCAAGTCGATCGCCGCGCACGGGACCCCGGCCCAACGGGAGCAGTGGCTGCCCCGGCTCTGCTCCGGCACCGCCCTCGGCTGCTTCGCGCTGACCGAGCCGGACAGCGGCTCCGACGCCGCCGCCCTGACCACCCGGGCGGTCCGCGACGGCACCGACTGGCTGATCACCGGCGCGAAGATGTTCATCACCAACGGCACCACGGCCGACGTCGCGCTGGTCTTCGCCCGCACCGGCGGCCCGGGACACCGGGGCATCAGCGCGTTCCTGGTGCCCACCGACGCGCCGGGCCTGACCCGGCGGGAGATCCACGGCAAGCTGGGCCTGCGCGGGCAGGCCACCGGGGAGCTGCGCTTCGACGGCGTACGGGTGCCGGAATCCGCGCTCCTCGGCGAGGAGGGCGCCGGCTTCCGGCTCGCCCTCGCCACCCTGGCCAAGGGCCGGATGTCCGTGGCGGCGGGCTGCGTCGGCATCGCCCAGGGCTGCCTGGACGCGGCCGTCGGCTACGCCGGGCAGCGCACCCAGTTCGGCAAGCCCATCGCCGGTCACCAGCTCGTGCAGCAGCTGCTCGCCGCCATCGCCGTCGACACCGACGCCGCGCGCCTGCTGGTGTGGCGGGTGGCCGACCTGATCGACCGGGGCGAGCCGTTCGCCACCGAGGCGTCGATGGCCAAGCTCTTCGCCAGCGAGGCCGCCGTGCGCGCGGCCAACAACGCGGTGCAGGTCTTCGGCGGCTACGGCTACATCGACGAGTACCCCGTCGGCAAGTACCTGCGCGACGCCCGCGTCGCCACCCTCTACGAGGGCACCAGCCAGATCCAGCAGCTGCTCATCGGACGCGCGCTCACCGGCGTCAACGCCTTCTAGAGCCAGGAGGAACCGTGACCAGATTCGCCGACCGGGTCGCCGTCGTCACCGGCGCCGCGCAGGGCATCGGCGCGGCCACCGCGCACCGACTCGCCGCCGAGGGCGCGGCGGTCGCGGTGGTGGACCTCGACGCCGCGCGCGCCGGGGCCGTCGCCGACGAGATCGCCGCCGCCGGTGGTCGGGCCGTCGGCATCGGCTGCGACGTGACCGACGCCGGAGCGGTCGCCGCCATGACCGACCAGGTGGTCCAGGCGTACGGGGGGCTGCACGTGCTCGTCAACAACGCCGGCATCACCCGCGACAACCTGCTGTTCAGGATGCCGCTGCCCGAGTGGGAGGCGGTGCTGACCACCAACCTGACGAGTATGTTCCTCTGCTGCCAGGCGGCGCAGCAGCACATGGTGGCCGCCCGCTACGGCCGGATCGTCAACCTCAGCAGCCGTTCCGCGTTGGGCAACCGGGGTCAGGTCAACTACGCGGCGGCCAAGGCCGGCGTGCAGGGCCTGACCGCCACCCTGGCCGCCGAGCTGGGCCCGTTCAACGTGACCGTGAACGCTGTCGCGCCCGGCTACGTGGCGACCGCGATGACCGCGGCCACCGCCGAGCGGGTGGGCAGCAGCCCCGAGGAGCACCAGCGGGCGGTCGCCGAGCACACCCCGCTGCGCCGGGTCGCCCAGCCGGCCGAGATCGCCTCGGTGATCGCCTTCCTGGCCAGCGACGACGCCTCGTACGTCAGCGGCCAGACCCTGTACGTCAACGGCGGCGCGCGCTGAGCCGCGCGTAGCACCGCACCGACCCGGAGGGGACATGGACTTCGCGCTCTCGGACACCGAACGGGCCATCCGCGACACGGCCCGCGACTTCATCACCAGGGAGGTCATGCCGCTGGAGCCGGAGCTGCTGCGGCGCGAACGCGCCCACCGGCCCGGGCTGGAGCCCGACGAGCTGCGCGAGTTGCAGCTCAAGGCGCGGGCGTTCGGCTTCTGGGGGCTGGCCACCCCCGAGGCGTACGGCGGCATGGACCTGCCGGCCGTCACCCAGTCGCTGATCTGGACCGAGATCGGCCGCTCGTACGTGCCGTTCCGCTTCGGCGGCGAGGCCGACAACATCCTGTTCCGGGCCAACGAGGAGCAGCAGCGGGAGTTCCTGATCCCGACGATCGAGGGGGAGCGGCGCAGCTGCTTCGCGATCACCGAGCCGGGCGCCGGGAGCGACGCGGCCAACATCCGGCTCAGCGCCCGCCGCGACGGCGGCGACTGGGTGCTCAACGGCGAGAAGACCTTCATCACCGGCGGCAACGAGGCCGACTACGCCATCGTCATCGCGGTCACCGACCGGGAGAAGGGCGCCCGCAACGGCGGCGCCACGGCCTTCCTGGTGGACCGGGCGATGGGCTGGCGCTCGGAATTCATCCAGACCATGGGCGAGGGCGGGCCGGCCGCGCTGGTCTTCGACGACGTACGGGTGCCGCAGCGCAACATCCTCGGCGAGCCCGGTCAGGGCTTCGCCCTCGCGATGGAGTGGATCGGCAAGGGCCGCTACACCATCCCCTCGCACGCCGTCGGCATCGCCGAGCGGGCGCTGCGGATGGCGATCGACCACGCGACGACCCGCCAGACCTTCGGCCGGCCGATCGGCGACAACCAGGCCATCCAGTGGATGATCGCCGACTCCGAGACCGAGCTGGAGGCGGCCCGCTGGCTCATCCTGCGGGCGGCCTGGACGGTGGACCAGGGCATGGATCCCCGGCACGCCTCCTCGATGGCGAAGCTCTACGGCGCCGGCATGGTCAACCGGGTGGTGGACCGGGTGCTGCAGATCCACGGCGGCATGGGCTACACCCGGGAGCTGCCCGTCGAGCGGTGGTACCGGCAGGTCCGGCTCTACCGGATCTTCGAGGGTACCGACGAGATGCAGCGGCTCATCATCGCCCGGGACCTGCTGCGCGGCTACACCCGACTGGGAGGGCACCTGGCATGAGGACCTTCGACTCCGTCGACGAGCTGGCCGCCGCGGTCGGGGAGACCCTCGGCCCGGGGCCGTGGCAGCGGATCGACCAGGGCCGCGTCGACCTGTTCGCCGACGCCACCGACGACCACCAGTGGATCCACCTCGACCCGGAGCGGGCCGCCGCCGGCCCGTACGGGGGCACGATCGCGCACGGCTTCCTCACCCTGTCGCTGCTGCCGGCGTTGGTGGGGCGGCTCTACCGGGTGCGGGGCGTGCGGATGGGGGTCAACTACGGGCTGAACCGGGTGCGGTTCCCCGCCCCGCTGCGGGTCGGCACGGCGGTCCGGGCCGTCGCCACCATCGCCGAGGTGTCGCCGGTGGCCGGCGGGGTGCAGCTGGTAACCGCCGCGACGGTGGAGTGCGACGCCGGCGGCAAGCCGGTCTGCGTCGCCGAGACGGTGAGCCGGCTTTACGTGGGGCCGGCGGCCTCCTGAACCGCGGGTGGCACCAGCCGCGCGTGGCGGGGACCACACGTTTGGCGCCTCGTTCGGGAGTTTCTGTCGCTTTTATCCATCGGCCGTTCGGTTGATATGGCGACGGCCGTTGGTCTAGGGTGGTGGCACTGCGGTCGCCGGTACCCGGCGTCGCCGCATCGGTAGGACAGGAAGGGCAGCATGATCACCACGACGACCGCGCCGACCACCACCACCGACGCCACCACCACGGCCTCCGGTGACGAGACCCGCGCGAGTGAGCTGACCGCCGCCCTCGCCGCCCTGCCGGAGGGGCACCCCGACCGGCCGGCGCTGCGGGCGCGGGTGATCGAGGCGTGGCTGCCGCTGGCCCACCACCTCGCCTTCCGCTACAGCGGGCGCGGCGAGCCCAACGGGGACCTGGCCCAGACCGCCGCCCTCGGGCTGATCAAGGCCGTGGACCGCTTCGACGCCTCCCGGGGCGTGGACTTCGCCGGCTTCGCCATCCCGACGATCCTCGGTGAGATCAAGCGTCACTTCCGCGACCGCACCTGGAACATCCGCGTGCCGCGCCGCCTGCAGGAGCTGCGGCTGCGCATCTCCGAGGCCAACGGCACCCTCACCCAGACGCTCAACCGCGCGCCGACGGTCGCCGACATCGCCGTCCACCTCGGCGTCACCGAGGAAGAGGTCCTGGAGGGGCTCGAAGGCGCCCGCGCCTACAACGCGGTCTCCCTCTCCACCCCCATCGGCGACGGCGACAGCGCCACCGAGTTGGGCGACACCCTGGGCGCCGAGGACAGCGAGTTCGAGCTGGCCGAGCTGCGGGTCGCCCTCGGCCCGGCGCTCGCCACCCTCGACGAGCGGGAGCAGAAGATCCTCACCCTCCGCTTCTACGGCAACCTCACCCAGAGCGAGATCGCCACGCAGGTCGGCGTCTCCCAGATGCACGTCTCCCGCCTGCTCGCCCGCGCGCTGGGCAAGCTGCGCGGCCAGCTCGAGGGCAGCCGCTGACGACACCCCCGCGGCGGGCGGCCACGTAGCCGTCCGACACCCGCCTCGACGTACCGTCCTCGTCCGCCCCGCCATTGCCCGGCGGGGCGGACGAGTGCGTTCCCGGCACGGGCGGCCGGCCCGCCTCGTGGCCTTGTCTTCCAGGTTGCCGTGTTGCGCGCCGCAGCACCGCATCCGTGCGGTGTCGGCGTCGGGCCCTGTGGCCGCCACGGGTGGCGGTGCCACCATCAGACCATGGTGGATGTCGATGTATTTCGGCGTGGGGCGCAGGCCCGGGCAGCGGTGATGACGGCGCGGTTGCGCCGGTTGGTGACCTGCGAGTCGCCGCCGGGGAGGGGCCGGGAACTGGCCGCCTGCGCCGACCTGCTCGAGGCGTGGGGCGATGCCGCGCTGGGCCGGCGGGGGCGTCGTGTCGTCCTCGACGGACTGCCGCACCTGCTCTGGGCGGCCCCCGACCAACGCGTGCTGCTGCTGGGCCACTACGACACGGTCTGGCCGGCGGGCACCATCCGGGACTGGCCGTTCACGATCACCGGAAGCACCGCGACGGGGCCCGGCGTCTGCGACATGAAGGCCGGGATCGTGCAGATGCTCACCGCGCTGGAACTGCTGCCGGACACCTCGCGGGTGGGGCTGCTGCTCACCTGCGACGAGGAGAGCGGGTCGGCCACCTCCCGGCCGCTGATCGAGGAGCAGGCCCGCCGCACCGGGGCGGTGCTGGTCGGCGAGCCGAGCACCGAGGGCGGCGACCTGAAGGTCGCGCGCAAGGGCGGCTCCGTCTACCGGATCACGGTGCGGGGCCGGGCGGCGCACGCCGGCGTCGAACCGCACCGGGGCGTCAACGCCGGGGTCGAACTCGCGCACCACGTCCTCGCGGTGCAGGCCTTCGCCGCGGGGGAGACGAGCGTGACCCCGACGGCCCTCACCGCCGGCACGATGACGAACGTGGTGCCGGAGTCCGCGGTCCTCTGCGTCGACGTACGCGCCTGGACCCGCGAGGAGCTGCACCGGGTGGACCGGCTGGTCCGCGAGCTGACCCCCCGACTGCCCGACGCGCGGTTGGCCATCAGCGGCGGGATCAACCGGTACCCGCTGCCGGCCTCCGTGTCGACGCCGCTGCTGCGGGTCGCGCAGTCGGTGGCGGCGGACCTCGGGCTGCCGGCCGTACGCGGCGTCGCCGCCCCGGGCGCCTCCGACGCCAACTTCACCGGCGCCCTCGGCGTACCGACCCTGGACGGCCTGGGTGGGGTGGGGGGCCTGCCGCACGCGCGTGGCGAGTACGTCGACGTCGCGCGGATGCCGGAGCGCACCGCGCTGCTGGCCGCCATGACGGCCCGCCTCCTCGCCACGACCGGCCCGGCCGAAGCCGCCGAGGAGCACCGACCGCTCGGCGCGGTACCCGCCGGGCAGGGCTCGTCGACGGACGGGTGAGCCACCCGCCCGCGCGGCGTCGCGCCCACCCGCCCCGGGCGGCGGCCGAAGTTCCGCACGGTTGCGTAAACGCGCCCGGCGCCGTTGGGCGATGCTGGATCCGTCGATCACGCGGGAGGCGTTCATGGCTGGAATGACCGGTGACCTCGGACCCGATTCGCCGCTGGCGACGGCGGGGGACATGGTGCACAACGCGCGTACCTTCGCCGACCGGATGGCCGCCAGACGCTCCATCCGGCACTTCTCGCCGCAGCCGGTGCCGATGGAGGTGATCGAGGAGGCGATCCGCGCGGCGGCGACCGCGCCGAGCGGCGCGAATTTGCAACCGTGGCGGTTCGTCGTGATCACCGACGCGGCCCGCAAGCGCCGGCTGCGGGAGGCCGCCGAGGCCGAGGAGCGCGAGTTCTACGCCCGGCGCGCGTCGGCGCAGTGGCTGGAGGCGATCGCCCCGATCGGTACGGACTGGCACAAGCCCTTCCTGGAGGTGGCGCCGGTCGTGATCGTGGTGTTCGAGGTGCACCAGGGTCCCCGGTCCCCGAAGCCCTACTACGTCAAGGAATCCGTGGGCATCGCGGTCGGCGTGCTGATCACGGCGCTGCACCACGCCGGCCTGGCCACCCTGACGCACACGCCGAGCCCGATGCGCTTCCTCAACGAGGTGTGCGAACGGCCGCCGGAGGAGCGCCCGTACCTGGTCATGCCGGTCGGCTATCCGGCGCCGGACGCGACGGTGCCGGACCTGGTCCGCAAGCCGCTGCCGGAGGTCCTGATCCGGCGGTGACGGCCCCTTCTCCGGGCCGACGCGGGCCGGCCGAATATCACCGTTGTCGTAAACAATCAATGATCCGCGCGTAATGAAGTGCCGCACGTTGGAAGATGCCGCGCTGCGCCGTGGCAACCAAGATTCTTTTCGCAACTCCTGTGACGGACCGATCGGTGATTCGCCGGCCGGCGGTGCGTCCGGGTCTTGGCGGGCTTCGGGGGCCCCGCCCCCGCCCCACCCTGGCCCGGGCTGACGCTCCCGCCGCCGGTCGTGCCCGGCTCGACCAGAAAGGGTGTACATGTCCGTGGATTCGATGGAGGCCGCTGGCCTCCGGGACGCATGGGTCAGGCTCGGCGACACGGAGCTGACCTCGCGCCTGCTCGTCGGTATCGAGCAGTACACGTCGCCGTCGGTGATCCGCCAGGTGCTCGAGGCGACCGGTTCGCAGGTCTTCATCACCACCGTGGACCCCGACAACAACCGTTCGAGTCTCCTGTTGTCCGACCTGGCCGACGAGATTCCCATCGAGCAGTACCTGTGGATCGGCACGACCTCGTTCGCCCGGTCGGCCGAGAGCGCCTGGAAGACCGTCAACATCCTGCACGACGCCTACGGCATCACCGTGTTCAAGCTGGACGTCCGCGGCCGGACCAACGAGCCGGACAACCGGGCCACCGTCGAGGTCGCCGCCCAGCTGCGCGAGCAGGGCTGGGAGGTCATGCCGTTCATCCTGCCCGACCTCGCGACCGCCAAGGAGCTGGCCGCGCTCGGCTGCTCGGCGCTGCGCGTGATGAGCGCCCCCGTGGCCTCCGGCCACGGCATCCCCAACCCCGGCCCGATCCGCCAGATCATCGACACGGTCGACATTCCGGTGGTCGTCGAGGGCGGCCTGGGCAGCGCCCGGCACGCCACCCTGGCGATGGAGCTCGGGGCGGCGGCGGTACTGGTCAACACCGCCCTGGTGAAGGCCCGGGAGCCGATGCTGATGGCGCAGGCGATGAAGCACGCCGTGGCGGCCGGTCGGCTGTCGTACCTGGCCGGCGCCATGCCCGGCGACGAGATCCCCTACTGACCGAGGAGCCGACCATGGCCGTCGAGGTGTGCATCCCGACCGTGTTCCGCAACTACACCAGTGGCAGCAAGTACGTGACCGCGGACGGCTCGACCGTCGCCGAGGTGCTGGCCGACCTCGAGGCCCGGCACCCGGGACTGGGCAGCCGCGTGATGGGGGAGGACGGGCAGCTGCGCCGCTTCGTCAACCTCTACATCAACGACATCGACGTGCGCACCAGCGGGATGCTCGACTCCCGCCTGCGCGACGGCGACTCGCTGACCATCCTGCCCGCCGTGGCGGGGGGCTGATGGCGTCCGGACCGGTCCCTGTCTTCGCCGGTGTGCTGTTCGACCTGGACGGCGTCCTGATCGACTCGACCGAGGCCATCCTGTCGCTCTGGCGGGGCCTCGCCACCGAGCACGATCGGGCGCTGTCCGCGTCGGCGATCCGCGACGACGTGCTCGGCTGTTCCCCGGAACACTCGGTCTCGGCGCTCTTCGGCGACCTCGACCCCGACACGCGGGCGGAGATCCTGCGCCGGGTGCGGGTCGCCGAGACCGACCTCGCGTTCGTCGAGGTGCCGGGCGCCCGGGAGATCCTGACGGCGCTCGGCGGCGGCGGTGTCCGGCTGGCGCTGGTCACCGGCGCCTCCGCGCGCCGGGCCCGTCGGGTGGTGGCGCACCTGGGCGTCGCCGCGGCCTTCGACGCCATGGTCACCTGGGGCGAGACGGCGCGCGGCAAGCCGGCGCCGGACTGCTACCTGCTCGCGGCGCGCCGGCTCGGGCTGGCCCCGGCGGGCTGCCTGGTCGTCGAGGACGCCCCCAGCGGCGTCCGCGCCGCCTCGTCCGCCGGGGCGGTGACCGTCGGCGTCGGCGACGCGCCGACCCTGCGGGCCGCCGGGGCGACCTGGACCGCGCCGGACCTCGCCGCGCTGAGCGTCGCCCGGGCCGCCGGCGCGGTCGAGCTGCGCCTGGCCGGTACCCCGATCGCGGGCCTGTCCACGGTCGCCGGGCCGGCCACGCTGTCGGGGACGCGGACGTGAGCGCCGGCCGCCCGCTGCGGGTCTTCTTCGCCACCTCCGAGGTGGCGCCCCTGGTCAAGGTGGGCGGTCTCGGGGACGTCGCCCGGGCCCTGCCCCGGGCGCTGGCCGGACGGGGGCACGACGTCCGGCTGTTCCTGCCCGGCTACGCGGGGCTGCCGGACGGCCGCCGGGTCGGCACGGTGGCGGTCGCGGCGGGCTCGGCGCGCGCCGAGTTCACCGTCGACGACCTGGGCGACCACGACGGCGTCCGGTACCTCACCCTGCGGACGCCGCAGCATCCCGACTGGCAGCGGCCCGAGGGGTACGTGGAGAAGCACCTGTCGTCCTTCGTGCTGTTCTCCCGGGCGGTCGCCGAGCTGGCCGCCCGGTCGGTGAGCCCGCCCGACGTGGTGCACTGCAACGACTGGCACGTCGGGCACGTCCCGGCGTACCTGCGCGCCTTCGGCGCGGCGCCGCGGACCGTGATGACCATCCACAACCTCGCCTACCAGGGGTTGTTCCCGCACGACAAGGCCGACGAGCTGGACCTGACCCGCTACGGCACCGGCAACCTGCTGGCCCAGGGCATCCGGTACGCCGACGCGGTCACCACCGTCAGCGCCCGCTACCGGGACGAGACCCTCGCCCCCGCGCACGGGGTCGGGCTGCAAGGGCTGCTGCGGGCCCGGGGCGAGGACTACCACGGGATCCGCAACGGGGTCGACTACGACGACTTCGACCCCGCCACGGACCCGCACCTGCCGGCCCGCTTCGACGTGCACGACCTCGCCGGCAAGGCGGTGGCGAAGCGCGCGCTCCAGCAGCGCAGCGGCCTGGCGACGGATCCGGAGGTGCCGCTGTTCGCCTTCGTCGGCCGGTTGGTCGACCAGAAGGGCGTCGACCTGCTGCTGGAGGGCATCGACGAGATCGCCGCCCTCGGCCTGCAACTCGTCGTCGTCGGCGTCGGGGCCGAGTACGAGCGGTCGTTCCGCCGCGCCGCCCGCTACTACCCGCACGTCGCCTACCACCCGGACAGCGGTGAGGCGATCGCCCGGCTGGCGTACGCCGGCTCGGACGCCTTCCTGGCGCCCTCCCGGTTCGAGCCGTGCGGGCTGGCGCCGCTGATCGCGCTGCGCTACGGGTCGGTGCCCGTGGTGCGGCGGGTCGGCGGCATGGCGGAGACGGTCGCCGCGACGGGGCTCGGTTTCTCGTTCGACGGCTACCGCGCGCCGGACCTGGTCGACCTGATCGCGCAGGTGGTCGCGCGCTGGGCCGACCGGCAGGCGTGGGCGCGGTTGCGGGAGCGCGGCATGCGGGCCCGGTTCTCGTGGGACGAGGCCGCCGAGCGGTACGAGCAGTTGTACGTGCGCACGCCGGCCGCCGCCGGCGCCCCCGCGCACGGGACAGGACGGGAGGACGACTCGGGTGCCGGTCAACCGACGTAGCGGGATCCTGCTGCATCCCAGCTCACTACCGGGCCGGTTCGGGGTGGGTGAGTTCGGGCCGGCCGCGATCGAGTGGCTGGACTTCCTCGCGGCCGCCGAGCAGAGCGTGTGGCAGATGCTGCCGCTCAACCCCGTCGGCGCGGACGGCTGCCCGTACCAGGCCAGCTCCACGCTGGCCGGCAGCCCGCTCTACGTCAGCGTCGACCGGCTGCGCGACGCGGGTCTGCTCACCGCCGCCGACCTGGCGGACGTGCCGGCGCTGCCGCCGGACATCGTGGACTACCCGGCGGCGGGCGCCGTCAAGGCCGACCTGCTGGCCCGGGCGTACGCCGCCTTCACGCCGACCGCCGACAGCGAGGCGTTCGCCCGGGAACAGGCGTGGTGGCTGGACGACTACGCCCGCTACATGACCCTGCGGGAGCGGCACGGCGGGCCGTGGACGAGCTGGCCGGCGCCGCTGGCCCGGCGGGACCCGGACGCGCTGGCCCGGCTCGACGACACCGAGCGGGACCGCCTCGACTACTACCGGTTCGAGCAGTACCTGTTCGCCTCGCACTTCACCGCCGTCCGCGACCACGCCCACCGGCTCGGCATCGAGCTGATCGGCGACGTGGCCATGTTCGCCGGCACGGACAGCTGCGAGACGTGGGCGGCGCCGGAGCTGTTCCAGTTGGACGGGGCGGGTCGCCCGACCGCCGTGGCCGGGTTCCCACCCGACGAGTTCAGCGCCGACGGCCAGGTCTGGGGCAACGCGCTGTACCGCTGGGAGTTGATGGCGCAGGACCAGTACGCCTGGTGGGTCGACCGGATCCGCCGGATGACCCAGCTGTACGACATGATCCGGCTCGACCACTTCCGGGGCTTCCTGCGCTACTGGGCCGTGCCGGTGGGCCGGCCGGCGAGTGCGGGGCGCTGGCGCGACGGGCCGGGCCCGTCGCTGTTCCAGGCCATCCGCAAGGAACTCGGCGAGGTGGTGATGCTGGCCGAGGACCTGGGACCCGCCTCGGCGGAGGTGCAGCAGCTGCGCATCGACGCCGGCATCCCGGGCATGCGGCTGCTCCAGTTCGCCTTCGCCGGCGACGAGAACCAGCATCTGCCGCACCACTACCCGACCGACTGCGTGGCCTACACGGGGACCCACGACAACGACACCACACTGGGCTGGTGGGAGGAGTCGAGCGCCGACCAGCGGCTGCGGGTGGAGCGCTACCTCGGGGGCGTGCCGGACGGCATCTGCTGGTCGATGGCGCGGGCGGTCTTCGCGTCAGTGGCCGAGCTCGCCGTCCTGCCGTTGCAGGACGTGCTGGAGCTGGGCCCGGCGGCCCGGATGAACGTCCCGGGGCAGGCCGAGGGGAGTTGGCGGTGGCGGTTCCGGGCGGAGGCGCTGACCCCGGGACTGGAGTTCCGGCTGCGTCGCCTGACCGAGACGTACGGCCGGGACCGGCGGGCGTCCACGCGACGGGCCAGGGGGTTCACCGGCTGATGGCGGCACCGACCTCCACGTACCGGCTCCAGTTCGGCCCCCACCTCGGTCTCGCCGACGCCGTCGCGCTGACCGACTACCTGGTCGACCTCGGTGTCGGCGCGCTCTACGCCTCCCCGCTGCTCGCCGCGGCGCCGGGCTCGACGCACGGCTACGACCTGGTCGACCCCACGCGCGCCGACCCGGGCCGGGGCGGCGAGCGGGCGCGCCTCGCGCTCGCCCGCCGGCTCGCCGAGGCCGGGCTCGGCTTCGTGGTCGACGTGGTCTGCAACCACATGGGCGTCGCCGACGCGGCGGCCAACCCGTGGTGGTGGGACGTGCTGCGGCACGGGCCGGAGTCCCGCTACGCCCGGTTCTTCGACGTCGACTGGTCGGCGGGGCCGCTGTTGCTGCCGGTGCTGGGCGACGACGGCGACGGCGGCGCGGCGGCCGAGGGGGAGCTGAAGCTCGCCGACGACTCGCTGGTCTACCACGAGCACCGGTTCCCGCTGGCGCCCGGCACCGGGCACGGCACGGTGGCGCAGGTGCACGGCCGGCAGCACTACCGGCTGGTGTCCTGGCGCCGGGGGGCGGCCGAGCTGACGTACCGCCGGTTCTTCAACATCGACACGCTGGCCTGCCTGCGCACGGAGGACCCGGAGGTGTTCGAGGCGCTGCACGCCGAGACGCTGCGCTGGGTACGGGAGGGGCAGGTCACCGGGCTGCGCGTCGACCATCCGGACGGCCTGGCGGACCCCTCGGGATACCTGCGACGGCTGCGGGCCGCGGCCCCCGGAGCGTGGATCGTCGTGGAGAAAGTGCTGGGCGTCGGCGAGGAGCTGCCGGCGGGCTGGCCGGTGGACGGCACCACGGGCTACGACGCGCTGGCCGAGATCTCGGGCGTATTCGTGGCCCCGGCGGGCCGGCAGCGGCTGACCGAGGCGGCCGGCCTGACCGGCACCGCGCTGGCCGACGTCGTGCGCGAGGCGCGCGAGCAGGTCGTCGCGACGATGCTGGTCGCCGAGGCGCGACGGGTGGAGGCGCTCGTCGCCGCGCTGCTGCCCCGCTGCCCGGCGGCCGAGCGGGCGGACGCCGTCCGGGCCCTGCTGGTGGAGTTTCCCGTCTACCGGTCCTATCTCCCGCAGCACCGCTGGGCGCTGGACGAGGCGGTCGAGCGGGCCACCCGGCGCCGGCCGGCGCTGCGCGAGATCCTCAGCGCCGTCCGGGACGAGATGGTCGCCCGGCCGACCGGCCCGCTCGCGGTGCGGGTGCAGCAGGCGACCGGCCCGGTGATGGCCAAGGGCGTCGAGGACACCGCGATCTACCGGCACAACAGCCTGGTCGCGGTCAACGAGGTGGGCGTCGACCCGGGCCGCTTCGGGGTGTCGCCGGGTGAGCTGCACGCGGCGAACGCGGCCCGGGAGGCCGGCTGGCCCACCACCATGACCACGCTGTCCACCCACGACACCAAGCGCTCGGAGGACGTACGGGCCCGCCTGGCGGTGCTCAGCGAGCTGCCGGAGGCGTACGCCGAGCGCTTCCGCCGCTGGTCCGTCCGGCAGCCGTTGGGCGACCCCCTGCTCGAGCCGCTGGCGTGGCAGACCCTGCTCGGCGCCTGGCCGATCGGCCCCGAGCGGCTCTCCGCCTACCTGCTCAAGGTCGCCCGCGAGACGCGGGTGCGCACGAACTGGCACGATCCCGACGCCGACTACGAGGACGGCGTCACGAGCTGGCCCGCCCGGGTGCTCGCCGACGCGGTCCTCGCGGCGGAGGTCCGTGCCTTCGTCGACCGGATCGCCGCACCCGGCTGGTCGAACTCGCTGGGCCAGAAGCTGCTCCAGCTCGCCGGTCCCGGGGTGCCCGACGTCTACCAGGGCACCGAGCTGTGGGACTACTCGCTGGTCGACCCGGACAACCGCCGTCCGGTCGACTTCGCGGCCCGCCGGCGGCTGCTGGCGGAGATCGACGCGGGACGGACGCCGCCGGTCGACGCCACGGGGGCGGCCAAGCTGCTGGTCACCTCCCGGGTGCTGCGGCTGCGCCGCGACAGTCCGCGGCTGTTCCGCGGCTACCGCCCGGTCCGGGCGGAGGGCGGCGCGGCGGAGCACCTCATCGGCTTCTCGCGCGGCGGTGACGACGGCGTCGTGGCGCTGGCCACCCGGCTGCCGGTGGGGCTCGCCGAACGGGGCGGCTGGGCCGACACCGTGGTGCCCCTGCCCGGTGACGCCGACGGCTGGGTGGACGTGCTCACCGGCGCGCCGGTCCGTTCGCCGGCGCCCCGCGTCGAGGACCTGTTCGGCCGCCTGCCGGTGGCACTGCTCGTCAAGAAAAGAGGATCATGAGCGTCGACGTGGAAACCACCGGCCGGCGACGGTCGATGGCGGCCCTGCTCGGTGGGGTGGCCGCCACCAACACCTCCATGGTGGGAGCCAGCACGGCATCCACGCTGATCGGCGCGGAGGAACTGACCGAGCTCTGGAGCGGCGTGCCGAACGCGGCCGGCGTGCTGGGCACCGCCGCCGGCACGCTCTGGCTGGCCGCGCTGATGGCGCGTCGGGGCACCCGTTCCGCGCTGTCGCTGGGCTACCTGGTCGCGATCGTGGGCGCGGCGGTGGCCGGCGCCGCCGTGGCCTCCGGGCAGGTGTTGCTGCTGATCTTCGGCATGGTGCTGCTCGGGGTGGGCAACGGCGGGGCGCAGCTGTCGCGCTACTGCGCGGCGGACCTGTACCCGCCCCGCCGGCAGGGGCTGGCCGTCGGGGTCATCGTCTGGGCGGGCACCGTCGGGGCGGTCTTCGGGCCCAACCTGATGGATCCGAGCGCCGACGTCGCCAGCCGGCTGGGTCTGCCGGACCTGGCCGGGCCGTTCCTCGTGGCCCTGCTGGCGGCCGGCATCTGCGTGCTCGCCTCCGCCGCCATGCCCCGGTCGCGAACGGCGGCCCGACGGGGCGCCAACGATCCGACCCCGGCGCAGGTGTGGCGGCACCCGGTGGTGTCCGTCGCGTTGGTGTCCATGATCGCCGGGCAGTTGGCCATGGTCGCCCTGATGACCATGACGCCGCTGCACATGAGCAGCAACCACCACGGCCTCACGGCGGTGGGCGTGGTGCTCAGCGGCCACATGATCGGCATGTTCGCCCTGGCGCCGCTCTCCGGCTACCTCTCGGACCGTTTCGGCGGTCGGGCCGCGATCCTGATGGGCATCGGTCTGCTGGTCACCTCCGTCGTGGTGGCGTCGTGGCCGGCGGCCCACAGCAGCGGCCTCACCCGCCTGGTGGTCTCGCTCTTCCTGCTCGGCTGGGGCTGGAACCTCACCTTCGTCGGTGGTAGCGCCCTGCTCACCCAGGCGCTGACCCCGGCCGCCCGGCGGGCGGTGCAGGGCCGGGTGGACGCCCTCGTGTGGGCCGCCTCGGCCGTGGCCAGCGTGGTGGCGGGGGTGGTGCTGGCGACCACCAACTACGTGGTGCTGTCGGTCGCCGCCGGGGTCGTCTCGCTGATCCCGGTGCCGCTGCTGCGCCGCCGGCCGCCGGCCGAAGAGTCGGCGAGCGCCCCCGAGCACGCCGACGCGGTGCGCTGACCCGGCGCGAGGCGGCACGTGCGAAGGTGCGGCCGTCGGGCGCGGCGGACGATGCTGGGTGCGGCGCGGGCCGGCGTACCGCCCGGTACCGGCCGCGCCCCTGGGGCCGCCGGTGCCCGCTGGGTCCCGCCGGCGCCGGCCGACCCGCCACCTCCCGCTGGACGCTAGGAGAACCTGATGACAGTCGCGTTGGAACGTGCCGGCGTCACGACGTTCCGGGGCCGCCCGGTCACGCTGCTCGGGCCGGAGGTGCGCGTGGGCGATCCCGCGCCGGCCTTCACCGCGCTGGCCAACGACTTCTCGCCGGTCGACCTGGCCTCGTCGGCCGGTACGGTGCGGATCCTGTCCGTGGTGCCGTCGCTCGACACCGGCGTCTGCGACCAGCAGACGCGGCGGTTCAACGAGGAGGCCGCCGCCCTGCCGGGGGTGAGCGTGCTGACCATCTCCGTGGACCTGCCCTTCGCGCAGGCCAGGTGGTGCGGCGACGCCGGCATCGAGGGGGTCCGGACGGCCTCGGACCACCGCGACCTGTCCTTCGGGCTCGCCTACGGCGTGGTGATCGCGGAGTTCCGGCTGCTCGCCCGGGCGGTCTTCGTGGTCGACGCCGAGGACCGCGTCGTGCACGTCGAGTACGTGCGCGAGGTCGGCGAGCACCCGCGCTACGAGGAGGCGATCGCCGCCGCGAGGTCGGCGTCGTCCCGCTGACCCGCCCCGGGTCGCCACCCGCCCGTGCGCGCACGCGGTGACCACGACGTCGATGCGTCGTGGTCACCGCGTGACCCTGTCCGCCACCGGGCCTGCGTGTCGAGTACCGCCGGTGGCGTGCGATCCGTGGAGTGCGGCCCGTGGAGTACGGCCCATGGAGTACGGCCCATGGAGTGCGGCCCGTCGTGCGCGGCACGACGGGCCGTAGCTCGTGTGGGGGCGCGGCCTCCGCGGGCGCGGAACCGCCTCAGCCGCGGTCGCGGGCCGGGGGACGGGCCACCGGGCCGGACGGCGTGGCGACGGAGCCGGCCGGCTGCCTGCCCGCCCGCAGCACGCGCAGCATCACCGAGGGACGCATGATCGCCTGCGGCGGATCGATCAGCCCGGCCACCCGCAGGAAGGCGTCCGTGACCCGGCTGTCCCGGGTGGCGGCGGCGTGCACCCGGGCGATGTAGGCGTTGGCCATCCGCACCTTGAACGGGCGCGGTCCCTCCACCCGCGGGTGCGCCAGGTCGCCGCCGGCGGCGACCTCCCACGGCGCGTCGAGCTGCCGGGAGATGTCGGCGAAGAAGGCCCGCGGCCGGGGCGCCCCACCGCCGGCGAGGTGCCGGCGCAGGATCAGCGCCTCCAGGGCGGCGACGGTCATGCCCTGGCCGTACACCGGGTTGAACGTGCAGACCGCGTCGCCGACCACGAGCAGCCCCTCCGGCAGCCGGGACACCCGCTCGTAGCGGCGCCGGACGCTGGCCGGGAACCGGAACGAGCCCGGCTCGTCGAGGAACTCGGCGTCCCGGATGGCGTCGATGATGTCGGGCACGGGCAGCGAGGCCGCGTACGCCAGGAAGCCCTCCCGGTCGGTCGGGGGCTCGTCACCGAGGATGCCGGTGAGCGAGAGCAGCCCGGTGTCGCCGCCCAGCGTGGCGAGGAACGCGCCGCGGGGATGGGCGGGGGTGGCCACCGGGTTGATCGAGACGTCGCCGTGGAACGGGTCGTGGGAGAAGCGGAAGCGCGCGCTGGTGTAGGTGAGCCCGATCTTGATCCGCTCCTCCGGCACCGGGCCGTATCCGAGCTCGGCCAGCCAGGTGGGCGTCCGGGAGCCGCGGCCGGTGGCGTCCACCACCAGGTCGGCGTCGATCACCTCGGCGAGTTCGGCGCCGCGGTGGTAGATCCGTACGCCGGTGATCCGGTTGCCGTCGGCGGTGGCGACCGGGGCGACGACGTCGGCGTCCTCGACGAGCCGCACCCCCGACAGGGCCAGCACCCTGCGCCGCACCAGCGCCTCGATGCCCGGCCGGTAGCCCCCGACCACCAGCAGGCCGGTCTCCGCCGGCTTCAGCCGGTGGCCGTTGAAGTACCAGCGGATCCGGGTGCCGAGGTCGCCCGAGCGCAGGCCGGCCGCGGTCGCCTCGTCGGTGAAGCCGGGCAGCAGCTCCTCGATGGCCTGCTGACCCCGGGCGAGCAGGCCGTGCAGGTGCCGCCCCTGCGGTGCGCCGCGGCGCACCTCGGTCGCGTCGGCGAGCCGGTCCCGGTCCACCAGGACCACCTCCCGGTACGCCTCGGCGAGCACCTTGGCGGCGAACAGCCCGGCCATGCTCGCGCCGAGGACGACGGCCCGGCCTCTCGCGGTGTCGCTCATCGTGTGGTTCCTCTCGGTTCGCCGCCGGGCGGACCTCCCGCCCGGTACAGGGGTGCCGGTCTGCGGGCCGCGCTCATTCGGCGGGTACGGCGGAAGCGGCGGGCTCGGTGCTGCGCGGCTCCCACTGCGCCGCCTCGCGGCCGGCCGGGGGCTGCTCGCGGACCGTGCTAGGCGCCTGGGCCCCCGGGTCCACGGGTGCCCGGCCCAACCACGGCCGTAGCCCCATCGCCGGGCGCTCCACCAGGTAGAAGCTCAGCGTCGCCGTCACCACGCTGGCACCGGCCACCGCCGCGGTGACGAGCCAGAAGTTGCCGGTGCCCAGCGGCGTGCCGGTCGTTCCGTAGTAGACCCACAGGTAGAAGACGTGCCAGAGGAAGACCCCGTAGGAGACCCGGCCGAGGAAGCGCAGCACGGGGTTGGACAGGGCCGCCCGCATGTAGCCGGGACGGCCCGCCGGCAGGGTCAGCGGCGCCACCAGCAGCAGGGAGATGGCCAGGTAGAGGGTGTGGTCGACCATCGCCGAGCCCAGCGGCGGGTAGTTCATGTCGTTCGGGCCGCCCAGGGGGGAGCAGGCCGCCGCGTACGCCAGCGCCGCGCCGATCCACGCGGCGCCCGGGTGCCGGATGAGGAACCGGTACGCGGCCGGTGTCCGCTCGGGCGCCACCTCGGCGACGGCGGAGAGGGTCGCCAGGATCATGCCGACGGCCAGGTAGCCCATGTACTCGGTCGGCCAGAGGTGCTGCACCGGGAAGGCGCCCATCGAGGGCAGGTGGTGGTACGCGGCGAAGCCGGCGCCGGTCAGCACCAGTGCCCCCAGCGGCACCAGCAGCCGCCTCGCGCGGGTCCCCGGGTCGGCGACGCGTACCGCCCAGCGGCGCAACGCCCAGGCCAGCAGCGGCAGGGTGACGTAGAACGCGACCTCGGTCGCGAGGCTCCACGTCTGCTCCATGCCCGTGGGCATCGCGTTCGGCTGGTAGACGTGCAGCACGAGCAGCGGGCGCAGCACGTGCCACAGCCCGGTGACGGCGTCGGCGTTGAGCACGAGCAGCGCCGTCACGGCCAGCACCCAGTACGCCGGCAGGATCCGCAGGGCCCGCCGCCAGAAGTACGGCTTCAGCGCCATCGGCGGCCGGTCGGTGAGGGTGGCCAGCGCGAAGGGCCGGTAGAGCACCAGCCCGGAGAGGACGAAGAAGATCGGCAGGCTGACGTCCATGGTGTTGAAAATCGGTCCGGCGACCGGGTTGCCGGCCGCGCCGTACATGTCGGAGGCGATCATGCCCGTGGTCAGCGCGATGTGGGTCAGCATGACCATCACGGCGGCGACCCCGCGCATGCCCTCCAGCTCGGGGAAGAAGATCCTCTGTCGGGCCCGCTCGCCGGTGGCGGATGTCGCCCCCGGGGCATGCCCTCGCACTGATGTCATGGTCCGCTCCTCACGCGCCCGTACTGTCCGAAAAGGATCTGTTGAGCCTTGCCTCGGCAGAACCGGGCGCCCCGGCGCGTCCGTCCGCTCCACTGTCGGATCGTGCTGCTCCGCCGGACCCGGCGCACCTTCCACCGTGCGCAACCCCGCGCCCGGCGACGGGATGAGCGCACGACGGGAGATGCGGGGCCCAGAGGGGCCGGACGACGATCCCTGATGACCAGGCACCACCGATGACCGCCGCACGTGCGGCGGACCGAAGCGGCGGAGGGGACACAGGGTGGGCGAGAAACGTGCGGCAACCAGTAGCGGAGGGCGCGGCCGAAGGGCCATCGCGGTCGGGGGCGCCGCGGCCCTGGCGGCAGTACTGGTGATCACCGGGCAGCAGATCCCCGCGGTCGCGGGCGGAGCCGCGGACCCCGCGTCGGCGCCCGCCGGCCAGTCCGACCATCGGGTCACCCTGATCACCGGTGACCGGGTCACCGTCTCCCCGGACGGCGCGCGGGTCACCGTGACCGCCGCCCCGGGCCGCGCAGGCACCCGTTTCACCAGCCACCGCGCCGGCGGGCACCGCACGGTCCTCCCGGAGGACGCCCGCCCGCTGGTCGCCGCCGGGCTGCTGGACCGGCGCCTGTTCGACGTCACGGCGCTGGTCCGGGCCGGTTACGACGACGCCCGCAGCCCCGGGCTGCCGCTGATCGTGTCGCGACGCGGCGCCGATCCCGCGGCCGGTCTGACCGGGCCGGGGCTGCGCACGACCGGCCGGTTCGCCGTGGCCGGGATGAGCGCGGTGACCGTGGCCAAGACGGACGCCGCCTCGGCCTGGTCGGCGATTCGCGAGCAGCGGGCAGGCATCGAGCGGATCTGGCTGGACAGGCCGTTGACCCCGGCGCCCGTGCCGGCGCCGCCCACCGACCTGCCCCCGGCTCTGTCGGCGGGTGGCACCGCGCCGACCGTGGCCGTGCTGAGCACCGGCGTCGACGCCGAGCGGGCCAGGCCGGCCGCCCGGGTGGCGCGCCGGCAGGTCTTCGCCGGCGCGAGCACCGGTGACCGGCACGGACACGGCACCCGCACCGCCGCCGCCGTGCCCGGCGCGACGCTGCTCGACGGCAAGGTCTGTGACGACGACGGCCGGTGCCCGGAGTCGGCGATCCTGGCCGGCCTGGAGTGGGCCGCTGGCCGGGCCGACGTCGTCGACCTCGGCGTCGGTGACGCGGAGCAGTTCGGCACCGGTCCGCTCGGCCGGGCGGTCGAACGGATCGGCGACCGCACCGGGGCCCTCGTGCTGACCCCCGCAGCGGACGGGGCTGCCGGAGCGACCGCCACCCACGACAGGCCCGACGGGCGTGCGACCGGGCTGCCGGCCGGCATGGTGACGGGCGCGGCACTGCTCGCCCAGCGTCACCCGGACTGGTCCGTGGACCAGCTCCGCGCCGCCCTCGCCGCCTCCGCGGTGGACGGTGCGCTCGACGCGGCGGCGCTGGCCCGGCGGAACGTGCTCCCGGCCACGGCCTCGCTCGCCTTCGGGGTGCAGCAGTGGCCGCACGCCGACGACCGCCCGCAACAGCGGACGCTCACCTGGCACAACCACGGCGACCGGCCCGTCGCGCTGCGGCTCGACGTCGCGCTGACCGGCCCCGACGGCACGCCCGCCCCCGCCGGGGCGCTGCGGCTCGACGCGACCACGGTGACCGTGCCGGCGGGCGGGTCGGCCGGCGTCACCGTCACCGCCGACACCCGCCACGACGGGCCCGACGGCCGCTACACGGGCACCGTCACCGCCACCCCGGCGGGCGCGCCCGACCTGGCCGTGCGCTCGCGCGTCGAGGTGGAGAAGGAGGTCGAGAGCCACCCGCTCACCGTCCGGCACCTCGGGTCGGACGGGCGGCCCACCGGCCGGGCCGAGACGATGGTGCTGGACCTCACCGGCGAGCTGAGGGCGTTGCTGTACGGCGAGGACGGCACCGCCACCACCCGGCTGCCCAAGGGCAGCTACGTCCTCGTCGGCGACGTGGTCGACTTCGGCGACACCGATTCGACCTGGCACCGCCTGGTCCAGCCGGAGCTGGCCCTCGACGCCGACGCCACGGTGACCATGGACGCCCGACGGACCGCCCCGGTACGCACCACCGTGCCCCGCCCGGACGCGCGGACCGCCTTGGTCGACCTCGGCTTCAACCGGCGCGCCGAGGACGGCACCGGGTTCGGCCTCGCCCTGGCCCTCGACGGCTTCGAGGGTCTGCGCTCCGGGCAGCTCGGCCCCGACCTGCCCGCCGAGCGGATGACCGGTTACCTCCACTCCACCTGGGCGGTGCCCGGCCCGGCTGGCGACTTCCGCGACACCCCCTACACCTACGGGCTGCTCGACACCCGCCCGGGCGGCTTCTTCACCGGCTTCGACCGGAAGGTGGCCGATCGGGACCTGGCGACGGTGGACAGCCGGCTGGTCGCCCAGGTGACCGGCCGCGCGGCGACCAAGGCCTTGTTCCCCAACGCGCCCGGCGTCATCGGCACGCTGACCCCGCTGCTGCCGTACAGACTGCCGGCGCGCACGACGCACCTGCTGGAGGGCGGTGCCACCCTGTGGAGCGCCGCCTTCGGCGAGAACGTCCCGGGCGGGGACGGGCTACCGGTCGAGATCACGGCTTTCGGCCAGGCGAACCAGTCGTACCAGGCCGGACAGCGGTACAGCGACCGGTGGAACGCGGCGGTGCTCGGGCCGATGTTCGACTTCGCCGGTCACGCCGGCCGGCGCGGCGACACCGTCTGGTTCGGCATCCCCATGTACTCCGACCAGGACGGGCATCGGGCCGGCTCCCTCACCGACGCGGCGACGACCCGGATGTACCGCGACGGCCGGCTGGTGGCCGCCTCCGGCGCCGGGAACCTGGAGGCCGAGGTGCCGCCGGGGCCCGCGACGTTCCGCGTGGAGAAGCGGACCAGCCGACCGTCGTACTCCCCCCTGTCGACGCGGGTGGACGCGACGTGGACGTTCCGGTCGGACACCGCCGGCGAGGCCGGCGAGTCCTTCCCGCTGTGGGTCGTCCGGTACGCGCCGACGGTCGACGACCACAACGTCGCCCGCTGGGCGCCGGTGACCCTGCTGCCGGTGTCGGTGATGTCCCAGCCGGAGGCCCGCGTGGGTCGGGTCCGGCAGCTGGCCGTGCGGGTCTCCGTCGACGGGGGCCGCACCTGGCGCAAGGCCCCGGTGGTGCCGGCGGGCGACGGCGGCTACCGCGCGGTGGTGCACGCGCCGAAGGGCACCCGGACGGTGTCGCTGCGCGCCACCCTGGTCGACTCGCACGGCAACCGGCTGGACCAGACCATCGTCAACGCGTATCGGTTCGCGAAGTGATCCGGTACGACACGGGCAGGCCGGCCGCCGCTCCCGCGCCCAGGTGCGGGAGCCGGCCGGCCGGCCGGACAGGAGGAAACATGGCAACGGTATCGAGATGGCTGTCGCTGACGCTGGCCGTCGTCCTCGCCGTCGGGGCGGTCGGCTCGGGCCCGACCGCCGCCGCAGCGGCGGCTGCGGAACCGCGGAGCTGCATAAGCGCGCCGAGCACCCCGGAGAAGAGCCCCACCGGCCTGATGGTCCGTAGCGTCGCGACCAACGACTGCGTCGTCCTCGCGGTCATCTGGCTGATGCGCTACGAAACCACCGACACCGGCTGGCGGACGGTGCTGGATCGCTACATGGACCCCGGGTCGACGACCCGGCTCGACTTCCCGTGCCGGGCCAGCGGCACCCGGATCTACCGGTCCGTCGTCTGGGACCCGAACATGATGGCCTACCTGACCTCTCCCGAGGTCCGCATCACCTGCTGACCCGCCCACGCGGCCCGCACGTCCGGACGCCCGCGGCGTACCGGTGACACGAGGAGGAGGAACGACATGTCCGCAGGCAATGCCGCTGTCGTGAGCGACGAGACGGCCGTACGGGACGTCGCGCGGCGCATCGTGACGGCCTGGGCGGCCAACGACGCCGACGCGTTCGCGGCGATCTTCGTCGAGGACGGCACGCTCATCGGTGACGCCTACATGAAGGGCCGGGAGGAGATCCGCTCCTACATGGCCGCCGGGTTCGCCGGGCCGTACGGGGGGACCCACGTCCTCGTCGAGCCGCTCGATGTCCGCTTCCTGACCGACGACATCGCGCTGCTGGTGACCCAGGGCAGCGTGCTCCTGGAAGGGGAGACCGAGTTCGTCGCCGAGCGCGCCTTCCTCGCCACCTCCACGGTGGTCCGGGTGGACGGGGGGTGGAGCATCGCCGCCTACCAGAACTCCAAGGGCACGGCCAACCGCTGACGACGCGTACGCGGCGGCGGGTCGCCCGGCGTCCGACTGCACCCCGCCCGCCCACGGGCGGTGCGGGGTGCGTCGGTGCGTCCGGGTGACCGCCGCCCGGGCTGAGCCCCGCCCGCTCAGGCGGGGCGGGGGAGGCCGGCCACCAGCGAGCGGTAGGCCTCGGCGGGGGTCAGCGCGGTGCCCCGGTCGAACTCCTCCGTGAACGCGGTCGGGCCGAGCGCGTCGCGCGCGGCCTGAGTGATCCGGTCGACGTCGCCCCGTTCCCCGGCCGGCAGCGGCGCACCCACCGAGGCCCGCGCCATGGCCGCCGCGCCGAGCAGCCGGGCGGCGTCGCCGTGCCGGCCGTCGAGCGTCGCCGTGCCGGCGAGCCCCTCCAGCGCGAGCGCCTGCGCCCGGGGATCGCCGATGGCGGTGGCGACCTCGAACGCCTCGGCGTGCAACTCGTGCGCGTCGCGGGCGGTGCCGCGCTGCTCCGCGACGAAGCCCAGCTCGGCCAGGAGCAGTGCCCGCACCACGTCGGCGTCCAGGCCCGGCTGGCGGGTCCACGCCAGGACGCCGCGCAGCAGCTCCTCGGCGGCGTCCAGCCGGCCCTCGCGGCGGGCCCCGAGCCCGAGGCCGATCTGCGCGTACAGCTCCCCGGGTTTGAAGTTCTGTTCGGCGGCCAGCCGCAGCGCCCGCTCGTGGAACTCCCGGGCCCGGTCGTAGTCGCCGCTGAGCAGCGCGATGCGGCCCAGGCCGGAGAGCCGGTCGGAGGCCTCCAGCCACAGTCCGAGTTCCTCGGCCATCCGCAGGCCCTCCCGGTGCAGCCTGGCCGCCTCCGGGTAGTCGCCGGTAGCCTCCGCCCGCGTGGTCAGCGCGAAGGACGCCTGGAGCTGGCCCCACCGGTCGCCCAACTCGCGGAAGAGCGCCACGCTGCGCGCGCTGTCCCGGCTGGCTGCCTCCAGGTCGCCCCGGGACTGCGCGTGCCCGGCCCGCAGGCTCAGCGCCGTCGCCACCCCCCACCGGTCGCCGAGCAGCTCGAACTGCGCCAGCGCGTCGTCGACCAGCTCCTGGCTGGTCGTGACGTCCCCCGTGTTGAGCAGCGCGAGGCCGAGGAAGCAGGTGGCCCGGGCCCGCCCCGCCGGGTCCTCGTCCGGCGGCCAGCCCGCCAACGCCGGAGCCACCAGCGGGGCGTGGTCGCCACCGGCCTCCAGCAGGGCGAGCCCGGCCTGCCAACAGATGGCCGCCGCCCGTACGGAGGCCGGCACCGAACCGGGCACGGCGAGCGCCGCCTCGATCGACCGGCGCGCCTCGCGCAGCCGGCCGCGCAGGTACCGGTACCAGGCCAGCGCGGTCGTCAGCTCCAGCGCGCCGGCCGCGTCGTCGTCGGCCAGCGCGCCATCCAGCGCGCGGCGCAGGTTGGCCGTCTCCTGGTCCAGCCGCGCCAGCCAGCGCCGCTGCGCCGACCCACGCAACTCCTCGTCGGCCCGCCGCGCCAGCTCGAGGTAGTGGCGCCGGTGGCGGCGGCGCACCACCGCCACCTCGTCGGCCTCGCGCAGCCGCGCCAGGCAGTACTCGGCGACCGACTCGAGCAGCCGGTAGCGCGGCTCCCCGGCGCCCTCGGTCATCACCACCAGCGAGCGGTCCACCAGCCGGACGAGCAGCCCGAGCACCTCGTCGGCGGGCAGGTCCGGGTCGGCGCAGACCGCCTCCGCGGCCTCCAGGGTGCAGCCGTCGGCGTGCGCGGCGAGCCGCCGCAGCACCACCCGCTCCAGGTCGGAGAGCAGCTCCCAGCTCCAGTCGATCATCGCGCGCAGGGTCTGCTGGCGCGGCGGGGCGCCCCGGTGGCCGCCGGAGAGCAGCCGGAACCGGTCGTCCAGCCGGGTGACCAGCCCGTGCACGCCCAGCGCGCGCACCCGGGTGGCGGCCAGTTCCAGCGCGAGCGGCACCGCGTCGAGGCGGCGGCACAGCTCGGCGACGTCACGGGCGTTGGCCGCGTCCAGGGCGAATCCGGGGGCGGCGGCGGTGGCCCGGGCGACGAAGAGCTGCACCGCGCTGGAACGGGCGAGCACCTCGGGCTCGGTGACCTCCGGGTCGGGCAGCTCCAACGGGGGGACCGGCCAGACCCGCTCACCCGCCACGCCGAGCGGATCCTGGCTGGTGGCCAGCAGGCGTACGTCCGGGGCGTGCGGCAGCACCCGCTGGGCCAGCTCGGCGACCGGCTCCACGACGTGCTCGCAGTTGTCCAGGACCAGCAGCAGGGAGCGGCCGCGCAGCACGTCGACGAGGCGGTCGGCGGGGGTGGCCGGGGCGCCCGTCGGCCCACGGTCGGCCCCGGTGGCCTCGCGGATGCCGAGCACCGCCAGCAGCGACCCGGCCAGCGCGGCGGGGTCGTCCGGGCGCAGCGAGGCCAGCTCGACCAGCCACACCCCGTCCGGGTACGCCTCGACGAGCTGGTGCGCCGCCTCGACGGCCAGCCGGGTCTTGCCCACTCCGCCCGGCCCGACGAGGGTGAGCAGCCGTTCGACGCGCAGCAGCTCGTGGACGTGCCGCACGGCCTCCGCGCGCCCGACCAGTGGGGTCAGCGGGGCGGGCATGTTGGACCTCGGCATCACCCGTCCCGCACCCGCGGGGCGCGGCACGGCCAGCGGATCGTCTACGCCGTTCGGCTCGGCGCCGTTCGGCTCGGCGCCGCGCCGATCCCTCGGGCCGCTCCCGCCGCTCCCGCCGCCCTGGCCGTTCCTGCCGTTCCCGCCGCCCTGGTCGCTCCCGCCGCTCCGGTCGCCCGAGCCAAGCTGGTCGGCGAGCAGCGCCGGGTCGTGCGCCAGGATCGCCCGGTGCAGCGCCACCAGCTCCGGGCCCGGATCCAGGCCCAGCTCCTCGGCGAGCTGCCGGCGGAAGCGGGCGTAGCTCTCCAGCGCCTCGCCCTGTCGCCCGGCCCGGTAGAGGGCCCGCAACTGGAGGGCGCGGGCCCGTTCCCGGAACGGGTGCCGCGCCACCAGGTCGGCGAGCTCCCCGACCAGCAGCTGGTGCTCGCCCAGGACCAGCCGGGCCTCGGCCCGCTCCTCGACGGCCACCAGGCGCTGCTCCTCCAGCCGGGCGGCCAGCGGGCGGGTGAACGGCTCGTCGGCGAAGTCGGCCAGCACCGGGCCACGCCACAGGGCCAGGGCCTCGTCCAGCAGCGCGACCCGGGCGGGTGGGGCGGCCGTGCCGGTGGCCCGCTCGACCAGCGCGCCGAACCGGTCGGCGTCGGTCTGCCCGGGTGCGGTGCACAGCAGATATCCGGGCGGTCGGGACACCACCGCGTCCCTGCCGCCGGCCTCCGCGTCGTTCAACGCCCGCCGCAGCTGCCAGACCTTGGTCTGTAGCGCACCGCTGGGATTGGCCGGCCGGCGCTCGCCCCACAGGTCCTCGACCAGCCGGTCGACGGGCACGGGGCGGCCCTGGTGCGCCAGCAGGTCGGCGAGCAGGACACGAACCTTCAGATCGGGCACGGTGACCGGTGCGCCGTCCGTCGTCCAGACCGCCAACGGACCGAGGAGCCCGAAACGCATGGCGTCACCGTAGCGCAGCGCACCGACGACGGGCGGTCACGGCACGGCGCGGCGGCGCGGCGACCGGGAGCGCACCGGGAGAAGACCGGGAGTGGACCGGGAGCCGTGGGCGGCAGAGTGGGACCGGCGACGGATCCGGCCCGGCGAGGCGAGGGAGGCGCACCGGATGTCATGGTGCGACCGCGTGCGCGTCCCGGGCCGGCCGATCCAGGTCGACCGCCAACGAGCCGGCCGGAGGGCGGGCGACACCGGCGCGGGAGCGTGCCCAGGGCGTCGGTCGGCGTCCGTGCCGTGCGACGGCCCGCGCCCCCTCCGGTACGCCGGAGCGCCGGCGCCCGTCGCCACCGCTCCCGGCAGGGGGCGTCCGTGACCACGAATGGAGAGACAGCATGAACCTGCCGACGATCGTGTCGCAGTCGGAATGGGACACCGCCCGGGAGCGGCTGCTCGCCAAGGAGAAGGAGGCGACCCGGGCCCGGGACGCGCTGGCCGCGGAGCGCCGCAGGCAGCCCATGACACGGATCCACAAGGAATACGTCTTCGAGGGCCCGGGCGGCAAGGCCAACCTGGCCGACATCTTCGACGGCCGGCGTCAGCTGATCGTCTACCACTTCATGCTCAGGCCGGGCGAGTCGCACTACTGCGAGGGGTGCTCGATGTTCGTCGACAACCTCGGCCACCCCGCCCACCTGAACGCCCGGGACACCACCCTGGCGCTCATCTCCCGGGCGCCGCTGACGGAGATCACCCCGCTCAAGGAGCGGATGGGCTGGACGCTGCCCTGGTACTCGTCCCACGGCACCGACTTCAACACCGACCTCGGGCTCACCACCAAGGCGGGGGAGGCCTTCGGGCTGAGCGTCTTCCTGCGCGACGGCGACGAGGTGTACCGCACCTACTTCACCTCGGAGCGGGGCGTCGAGGCGCTCGGCAGCAACTGGACGCTGCTCGACCTCACCCCGCTCGGCCGCCAGGAGACCTGGGAGGACACCCCGGACGGACGCCCGCAGGAGGAGCCGTACGGCTGGTGGCGGCTGCACGACGAGTACGACAACTAGGCGCCGCACCGATACGGAGGAAGGACCACGATGGATGTGAACGCGAGCGAGGCGGAACCGAGAGCGGGCCGGCGCGAGTGGATCGGCCTGGCCGTGCTCACGCTGCCCACCCTGCTGCTGTCGCTGGATCTCAACGTGCTCTACCTGGCGCTACCGCAGCTGAGCGCCGACCTGGCGCCGGACGCCGCCCAGCTGCTCTGGATCATGGACATCTACGGCTTCATGATCGCCGGATTCCTGGTGACCATGGGGACCCTCGGTGACCGGATCGGCCGCCGCCGGCTGCTCATGATCGGCGCGGCGGCCTTCGGCGTGGCGTCGGTGATCGCCGCCTACTCGACCAGCGCCGAGATGTTGATCGCCACCCGGGCGCTGCTGGGCGTGGCCGGGGCGACCCTGATGCCCTCCACACTGTCGCTGATCAGCAACATGTTCCGCAACGCGCAGCAGCGCACCATGGCCATCGGCCTCTGGATGAGCTGCTTCATGATCGGCGCGATCATCGGACCGCTGGTCGGCGGCCTGCTGCTCGAGTCGTTCTGGTGGGGCGGGGTCTTCCTGCTGGGCGTACCGGTGATGGTCGTGCTGCTGGTGGCCGCGCCGCTGCTGCTGCCCGAGTACCGCAACCCGGAGGCCGGGCGGCTCGACCTGTTCAGCGTGGTGCTGTCGCTGGCCACCATCCTGCCTTTCGTCTACGGCCTCAAGGAGCTGGCGAAGGACGGCTTCGGCGTCCGGCCAGTCCTGGCGATGGTCGCCGGTGTGGCGATGGGCGTGATCTTCGTGGCGCGGCAGCGCCGCCTCACCAGCCCGCTGCTCGAGGTGCAGCTGTTCGCCAACCGGACCTTCAGCGCGGCCCTGGGCATCATGCTGCTCGGTGGGTCGACCATCGGTGGCATCGCGCTGCTCTTCGCCCAGTACGCCCAGCTGGTCGAGGGCCTCTCCCCGCTGCGGGCCGGGCTCTGGATGCTGCCGTACGCGGTGTCCATGCTGGTCGGTTCGATGCTCGCGCCGATGATCGCGCAGAAGTTCGCCCCGGGCTACGTGGTCGCCGGCGGCATGGCGATCGCCGCGGTCGGCTTCGCGCTGCTGAGCCAGGTGGGCACCGTCGGTGGGCTCGGCCTCGCGGTGACCGGTCTGGTGATCGTCTATCTCGGCTTCGGTCCCGGTGCCGTGCTGGGCACGGACCTGATCATCGGGGCGGCGCCGCCCGAACGGGCCGGCTCGGCGTCGTCGATGTCGGAGACGAGCACCGAGCTGGGGGTGGCGCTCGGCGTCGCCGTACTGGGCAGCGTCGGCACCGCCGTCTACCGCAGCGAGATCGCCCCGGCCCTCTCCGCCGATCTGCCCGCGCAGGTCAGGGAGACGGCCGGCGATTCGCTGGCCGGCGCGAGCGCGGTGACCGGGCAGCTCTCGGAGCAGACCGGGACCGCCCTGCTGGAGGCCGCCAGGGCGGCGTTCACCAGCGGGTTCAACATGGCCGGGTTGGTCAGCGCGGTGATCGCGGTGATCCTGGCCGTGGCCTCGGCGCTGCTGCTGCGCCGAGTACGCCCGGCGGCCGAGGAACCGGTCGTCGATGCCCCGGCGGTCCCGGCCGGCGGCACCGACGAGACGCCCGCGTCGGCCCGGCGCTGACGGGTCGGTCGCGGCGCGACCGTGGGGGCCGGGGGGGGGCCCCCCCCCCCCCCCCCCCCCCCCCCCCCCCCCCCCCCCCGCCCCCCCCCCAGGCGCGGGGGGCCCCGCGGGGGCCCCCGGCCCCGCCCGCCGGGCCGGCCGCCCCG
>NZ_JBNCOB010000003.1:0-62624 GCF_049847285.1 Micromonospora sp. DT62 | reverse complement strand
GGGGGGGGGGGGGGGGGGGGGGGGGGGGGGCGGGGGGGCGGGGGGGGGGGGGCCCCCCCCCCCCCCCCCCCCCCACGCCGTTCGCGTACGTCCGAGCGGCACCCGGAGCTGGCGCGGGTCGCCCGGCGGGACCCGCGTCCCCGTCAGGCGGCGCCGGCGGACCGGGTGCGCGCACGACGGCGCCGCCCGACCCCGGCGGGTCGGGCGGCGCCTCGGTGTCGGGACGTCAGTTCGCGCCGGTGTCGGGCAGGGCCAACCACCACGGGTTCTCCCGGGCCCAGTGCACCGTCCGCTCCAGGCCGGTACGCAACGGCACCTCGCACTTCCAGCCCAGCACGGTGCGCGCCTTCGTGGTGTCCGGGATCCGCCGGGCCAGGTCCTCGTAGGCGCTGCCCAGCGCCCGGCTGGTGTCCACGTCGGTCACCGCGGCGGTGCCGGTGAGCGTGCCGATCAGCTCCGCCACCTCGCCGATGGTGTTCTCCACCATGCTGCCGATGTTGAACGACTCGCCGAGCGCCGCCGGGCTGGTGGCGGCGGCGAGCGTACCGGCGACGGCGTCGTCGACGAAGGTGAAGCAGCGGGTCTGCCGCCCCTGGTCGTAGACCACCACCGGGCGCCCGTTCAACGCCCGGTGCACGGAGCGGCTGACCAGGTACGCCGGGCGCTGCCGGGGACCGTAGACGTTGAAGTAGCGGACGATGGTGGCCGCCAGCCCGTGCTGCCGGGCGAAGGCGTACGTCAGGTGCTCGGTGAGGGCCTTGCTCGACGAGTACGTCCAGCGGTCGGCGGACGTCGCGCCGAGCACCCGGTCGTCCTCCTCCGCCCACGGCACCGCCGGGTTCTTGCCGAAGACCTCGCTGGTGCTGGCGAGCACGACGCGGGCGCCGGCGCGGGAGGCCAGGTCCAGCACGTTGCGGGTACCGGTGAAGTTGATGTCGACGACGTCCAGCGGGCGGGACAGGTACTGGTCGACGCCCACCACGGCGGCCAGGTGGTATACGACGTCGACCCCGGAGGTGATCGCCTCGGCCAGCCGGCCCGGGTCGCGCACGTCGCCCTCCACCAGCCGGGCGTGCGCCGCGGCCGGCGAGCGTCCCACCGGCGGCGCCGGGCCGTCGAAGACGGTGACGTCGTCGCCGCGCTCCAGCAGCCGGTCCACCAGGTGGCCGCCGATGAAGCCGTGCCCGCCGGTCACCACCACCCGCGCGCTCACCGGCCGATCCCCCGGTAGTGGTACCCGGCGGCCCGCAGCCCGGCGATCCTGTCCTTCGGGAAGTACGCGCGCCCGTCGAGCACCAGGCAGGGCCGGGCCACCGGCAGCGCGGCGTAGTCGATCTCGGTGAACCGCCGGTGGTGGGCCAGGACGGCCAGGCAGTCCGCGCCCCGCACCGCCTCGTCGAGGTCGGCGACCGGCCGCATCCCGAAGAGCTTCTCCGCCTCGTCCGGGTCGACCAGCGGATCGTGCAGGCGGACCTCGCAGCCGGCCTCGCGCAGGGCCGCGACGGCCGGCAGCGTCGGGGTGGCCCGCAGGTCGCCGGTGTCGTTCTTGAACGCCAGCCCCAGCACGGTCACCGTCGCCGTCTCCGCCGGCCTGCCGAGCGCGGCCAGCTCGTCCATGACCAGGCGCGCCGTGTAACCCGGCATTCCCGCGTTCACCTGCCGGCCGGCCGGCGCGGTGAGGATCTCCAGTCCCCGCTCCCGCGCCGAGTGCCAGACCATCCAGGGGTCCTTGGTCAGGCAGGAGCCGCCCACCCCGACGCTGGGCAGCAGGATGTTGATGTTGCTCTTGCCCTTCGGGATGCTGTTGGCGGCGGCGATCACGTCCAGCACGTCGACGTCGAACAGCGCGCTGAACTTAGCCAGCTCGTTGGCGAGCGCGATGTTGAGGTCGATCCACCAGTTGTCGGCGAGCTTGACGATCTCCGCCGCCTCCAGCGAGTCCACCGGGATCACGTCCACCCCCAGCGCCCGCTGCCAGAACCCGCCGGCCGCCCGGGTGCTGTCGGCGTCCAGGCCGCCGGCGACGATGGGGAAGGTCCGCAGCTCCCGCAGCGCGGTGCCCTCGGCGAGCCGCTCCGGGGTGAAGGCGATCCCGAAGTCCTTGCCGCCGCTCAGCCCGCCGCGCTCCAGCAGCGGCAGGACGAAGTCCCGGGTGGTGCCCGGCGGGACCGTGCTCTTGATCACGACCAGTTGGCCGGGTCGCAGGTGGCGGGCCAGCTCGACGCAGGCGCCGCGGAGCTGCTCGTCGGCGAGCGAGCCGTCGCGGCGCACCGGCGTGCCGACGGTGACGAGGACGACGTCGGTCTCCGCCAGCGCCGCGTAGTCGGTGGTCGCCCGCAGCCGGCCGCTTTCGATGCCGGCGCGGACCAGCTCCGGCAGGCCGGGCTCCTCGAACCGGCAGTGCCCGGCGCGCAACTCGTCGACCAGGTGCGGGTCGACGTCCACGCCCACCACGTCCAGGCCCCGTTCGGCCAGGACCGCGGCGATGCAGGACCCGACGTAGCCGAGCCCGACGACCGCCACCCGAGGATCTCGTCGGTCGGACAGAACGCCCATCTGTGCTCCAATCAGGGAAGCTGCCGGGTCCCAGGCCGGGATCCCGCCGGTCAGCCGTAGGTCTTGACGAACTCCCGGATGGACGAGACGACGTAGTCGATCATCTCGTCGGTGAGCCCGGGGAAGACCCCGACGTGGAAGGTCTGGCTGGTCACGATGTCGCTGTTGGTCAGCTCGCCGACCACCCGGTACTGCTGGTCGGCGTACGCGGGGTGGCGGGTCAGGTTGCCCGCGAACAGCCGCCGCGTGCCGATCTTGCGATCCTCCAGGAAGCCCACCAGCTCGGGCACGTCGAACGGCGCCCCCGGCTCCACGGTGATCACGAAGCCGTACCAGCTCGGGTCGCTGCGCGGCGTGGCGTGGGGCAGCAGCAGGTGCGGCACCCCGTCCAGGCCCTCGCGCAGGCGCCGCCAGTTGTGCCGCCGGGCGGCGCAGAACTCGTCGACCCGGGCCAGCTGGGCCAGCCCCAGGGCGGCCTGCAGGTCGGTGGTCTTCAGGTTGTACCCGACGTGCGAGTAGATGTACTTGTGGTCGTAGCCCTCGGGCAGGGTGCCCAGCTGGTGCTCGAACCGCTTCATGCAGGTGTTGCTCTTGCCCGGGTCGCACCAGCAGTCCCGGCCCCAGTCGCGCAGCGACTCCACGATCCGGGCCAGGGCCAGGTTGTTGGTGACCACGCAGCCGCCCTCGCCCATCGTCATGTGGTGCGCGGGGTAGAAGCTCGCCGAGGCCAGGTCGCCGAAGCTGCCGGTGGGCCGGCCGTCGTAGAAGGAACCGACCGCGTCGCAGTTGTCCTCGATGAGGAACAGGTCGTGCTCCTTGGCGAGCTGCGCCATCTCGGCGACCGCGAACGGGTTGCCCACCGCGTGGGCCAGGATGATGGCCCTGGTCTTCGGGCCGATCGCGGCGGCCACCCGCTCGACGGTGGCGTTGTAGGTGCCCAGCTCGATGTCGACGAAGACCGGCACCAGCCCGTTCTGCAGGATCGGGTTGACCGTGGTGGGGAACCCGGCCGCCACCGTGATGACCTCGTCGCCGCGGCGCAGCCGCCGGTCGCCGAGCTGGGCGGAGGTGAGCGCCGAGACCGCCAGCAGGTTGGCCGAGGAGCCGGAGTTGCACAGGTGCGCCTTGCGGACCCGCAGCTTGCGGGCGAAGGCCGACTCGAACCGGCGGGCGTTCTGCCCGGACGCGATGCGCAGGTCCAGTGCGGCCTCGACCAGCGCCACCCGCTCCTCGGCGCCCAGCACCGCGCCCGAGGGCCAGATCTCGGTCTCGCCCGGGACGAACGGCCGCTCCTGGTGGACCTCCTGGTGGTACTTGCGGACGCTGTCCAGCAGCAGTGCCTTGGGGTCGCTCATCCCATCTTCCTCTCGGATCGTGCCCGGCAGGGGGGCGTCGGTCGGCGGCCGTACGGGCGTCATGCGGCGAACTCGATCCGGCTGTGGTCGCCGACCACCAGCCGGCTCCCGGCCGCCGGGCTGAGGCTGACCGTGGCGGAGCGGCCGATCAGGCAGCCGCGCAGCCCACGGACGGCGGTGATCGAGGCGTCCGCCAGCACGATCGAGTCGGCCACCTCGGCGTCGACGAGCCGGCAGCCGGGCCCGATCGCGGTGTGCGGGCCGATCCGGCAGCCCTCGACCACGGCGCCCGCGCCGATGACCACCGGCCCCTCGACGCGGCTGGCGACGATGCGGGCGCCCGGCTCCACGACCACGGCGCCGGTCAGCTCGCTGGCCCCGTCGACGCTGCCGGCGGCGACCGCGCGCGGCTGGCTGTCGAGCAGGTGCCGGTTGCAGGCCAGCAGGTCCGCCACCTGGCCGGTGTCGCGCCAGTACCCGTCGTACTCGCTGGCGCGCACCTCGGCGCCGCTGGTGACCAGCCACTGCACCGCGTCGGTGATCTCCAGCTCGCCGCGCGCGCTGGGCGTGATGGCGTCGACGCCGGCGTGGATGGCCGGGGTGAAGAAGTAGACGCCGACCAGGGCGAGGTCGCCGCGCGGCTGCCGGGGCTTCTCCACCAGGCGGCGTACCGTGCCGTCGGGGTCGAGCTCGACGATGCCGAAGGCGCGCGGATCGTCGACCTTGTGCACGAGCACCTGGGCCGCCGGCCGGTGGCGGCGGAACTGGTCGGCGTACCGGGCCACGCCGTCGGGCAGCATGACGTCGCCGAGGTACATGACGAAGTCGTCGTCGCCGAGGAACGGCCGGGCCAGCCGGACACAGTCGGCCAGCCCGCGGGGCCGGTCCTGACGCAGGTAGGTCAGCCGCACCCCGAGGCGGGAGCCGTCGGAGAGGACCTCGCCGATCTGGTCGGCCCAGGCGCCCACGATCACGCCGATCTCGGTCACCCCGGCGTCGCGGACGTTCTCCAGCACGTGCTCCAGGACCGGCTTGTTCGCCACCGGGACGAGCTGCTTGGGCATCGAGTGGCTCAGCGGGCGCAGCCGGGTGCCGGCGCCGCCGGAGAGCACCAGGGCCTTCATCGCCTCCCCCCGGCGTCTGGCCGCCCGGGTGGGCCGGCCACCGGCCGCGCCGTCGGGTCAGTCACGGGTGCCGCCCTGCCGCTGCTCGACGGACTTGCGCAGGCCGTCGACGACCGTTCGTACGTCTGCATCGTCCAGTCCCTGGTGGAGCGGTAGGAGGAGGGTGGTCCGTGCCGCCTCGTCGGCGCCGGGCAGGTGCCGGCCGGCGCCGTACGCGGACACCTTGTGCAGCGGCGCGTAGCGGAACGTGGTGTAGATCCCGAGGTCGAGCAGGTCGGCGGCCACCTGGTCGCGGATCTCCGGGTCGAGCTGCACCCAGTAGAAGTAGTGCGAGCTGCGCTGCCCGGCGGGCAACGGCGGGGGGAGCCGGACGCCCTCGACGTCGGCGAGCAGGCGGTCGTACTCCGCGGCGATCTCCCGCCGACGCGCGACGAACCCGGGCAGGCGGCGGAGCTGGACCAGGCCGACCGCCGCGGTGAGGTCGTTGCCGACCACCCGGCGGCCGAACTCCCGCACGTCCAGCTCCCACCAGCGGTGCGGCACCCCCTTGCCGGCGGCGGAGAAGCCGCTGGCGTGCTCCAGGCCGTGGTACGCCAGGCGGTGGGCCCGCCGGGCCAGTTCCGCGTCGCGTACGTGCAGCATCCCGCCGTCGCCGGTGACCAGGATCTTCATCGCGTCGAAGCTCCACATGGCGATGTCGCCGAAGCTGCCGCAGGGACGCCCGTCGACGGTCGACGCGACGGCGCACGCCGCGTCCTCCACCAGGGCGACCCCGCGCCGGCGGCACAGCTCGGCGATCTCGGCCACCTCGCCGGGAACGCCGCCGTAGTGCAGCAGGATCACCGCCTTCGTGGTGGCGGTCAGGGCCCGCTCCACGTCGGCGACGGAGGGGTTGAGCGTGCGCGGGTCGACGTCGCAGAAGACCGGCCGGGCGCCGGCCGAGGCGATGGCGTTGGCGGCGCCGACGAAGCTGATCGAGGGCAGCACCACCTCGTCACCGGGCCCGAGCGCCAGCAGCTCCACGGCGAGGAAGAGCCCGGCCGTGGCCGAGTTGATGAAGATGGTCCGCTCGGGCACCAGCCCGGCGTGGGCGGCGAACTCCTGCTCGAACTCCCTGGTGCGCGGCCCGTGCCCCAGCCAGCTGCTGTCGAAGACGGCGCGCACGGCGTCGAGCTCCTCGGCGCCGAGGGTCGGCTGGAAGACGTTGATCATCGCTTCTCCTGTCGTCGAGGACGCCCGTGCACCGGCGGCGACGCGGGGGCGGCGGCGGGCAGCCGGCAGCGGGGCGGCGCGGGGCGCCGCCCGGGTGGGCCGCGGGCGGGCGGTGCGGGAGCGGACGGTGCCGGCGGGCGTGCGCAGGGGCCCGCCCGCCGGCGGCGACGGCGGTGCCGGGTCAGGCCCGGTACCGCCGGGTGAGCTTCTCCAGCACCGGGACGGTCTCGGTCGGGCTGGGCGTGGCGAGCAGGTCGTCGTAGAGGGAGTCGGCCCCCTGCCGGAACGCCGGCTCGTCCAGCACGCGGACGAGCTGCTTGCGCATCGCGTCCACGGAGAGGTTCTTGATGTCAAGGACCAGTCCCGCGCCGCGTCCGGCGACGCAGCGGGCGGTCACCGACGACTCGATGTGCTTCGTGGCCATCGACCACTCCAGGCCGTCGGCCTCGATGGTGATCATGCCGTTGTCGTCGTCGGAGTCGGTGATCAGCTGCGGCACCCGCAGCGCCACCGCGCTGGCGAAGGTGCCCATGCCGCCGTGGTGCACCATCGCCGAACAGGACGGCAGCAGCTGGGTCAGGGGCAGGTAGTCCACCGCGCGGACGTTCTTCGGCAGGGCGGGCATGCCGGCCAGCTGGTCGGCGTTGAGCGTCGCGACCACCTCGACGTCCAGGTCGGAGACCATCTCCAGCAGGCCGGGCACGTGGTCCCAGCCGCCCTTGAAGTACATCCGCTGGGACAGCCCGAGGGAGAGCGCGACGCGGGGCCGCTCCGGCCGGTGGTGCAGCCAGCGGGGGAGCACCGTCTGCCCCGAGTAGGGCACCCAGCGCGTCGGCACGGTCCGGACGCTGGTGGGCAGGCGTACGCCCGGGGGAGTGGGGTCGACGGTCCACTGGCCCAGCAGCAGCTCGTCGTCGATCTCCAGCCCGTACCGCTCGGCGGCCGGCCGCATGGTCTCGACCAGCGGGTTCTCCTCCGGGCCGGGGCCCGGTCGGGCGGCGGCCTCGGCGAAGCGGTCCATGGTCGAGGCGAAGTAGTCCAGCCCCCAGAGCAGCCGCGCCTGCGCCGCACCGGCGACGCGCGCCGCCACCGCGCCGGCCGGGAAGCACGGGTCCCAGAGCACCAGGTCGGGCTGCCAGTCGCGGGCGAAGGCGACCAGGTCGTCGAGGACCGGGTGCGGGTCGCGGGCGGTGGACCCGACCGGGTGGAAGTCCCACATGGACGGCAGCATGAACTGGTAGAAGACGTCCCAGACCTCCTTGTCCGCCGGGGTCAGCTCCAGCGCCTCGGTGATCCGGTCGAGCCGCTGCTTGACGCTGCGCGGCTGCGGCCGACCGGGGCCCATCGGCATGATCTCCGGGTCGCCGACCGCGACCGGGGTCAGCCCGACCGCCAGCGTGCTCTCCGCCAGGACGGGGTGGGACGCGACGCGGACCTCGTGGCCGGCGCTCTGCAACGCCCACGCGAGCGGAACCAGCGGGTACAGGTGGGCCGGGTTGGGCCACAGGGCGAACACGACGCGCATGTCTCTCCTCGGTTGTGCGGTCCTGGTGGGTGCGGTGCGGCGGTCGGCGGAACGGGTCAGAGCTTGCGGGCCACCCCGGCGTACATCCGGTCGGTGGAGGTGGCGTCGGGGTCGTCCTGCCGCCAGCGGCCGGTCGGCACGAGCCCGGGCGCGACGAGCTCGAAGCCCTCGAAGAGGTCGGCGATCTGCGCGGCGGTCCGGTAGACCATCGGCGCGGTGGCGTTGCGGTAGCTGTCCTCCATCATCCGGCGCTCCTCGTCCGGCCCGCCCTCCACGCAGAGGTGGGACAGGGCCAGGTACGAGCCGGGCGCCATCCGGTCGCGGAAGGCCCGGATGATGCCCTTCGGGTCCTCGCTGTCCCGGACGAAGTGGAAGACCGCGATGAACAGCACCCCGACGGGCTGGGAGAAGTCGATCAGGGACTTGGTGTCCGGGTGGTCGAGGATCGAGCCGGGGTCGCGCAGGTCGGCGGTGAAGATCCCGGTGTTGGCCCGCTCGTCCTCGGTGAGCAGGCGCTTGCCGTGCTCGGCGACCGCCGGGTCGTTGTCCACGTAGATCACCCGGGGCTGGGCGACGGCCCGCCGCGCCACGTGGTGGGTGTTCTCCTGGCTCGGCAGGCCCGCCCCGACGTCGATGAACTGCCGGATCCCGCACTCCTCGGCGAGGTGCCGGACGGCGCGGCCCAGGAACCGGCGGTTCTCCCAGACCACGTCGCGGGTGAGCGTCTGTCCGACCCGCCCGATCACGGCCTCCGCCGCGGCCCGGTCCACCGGGTAGTTGTTCGTGCCGTGGAGGAAGTAGTCGTACATCCGCGCCGGCGACGGCCGCTCCACGGACTGGGCAGGTTCTGTCGACATCGGTCTCTCCTCGTACGTCGCTGGTTGGGCGTGCGGGTGGGGGCCGGCCCCGTCGGGGCCGGCCCCCGGGGTCAGCCGGTGACGGGGCTGCTCTGGTGCGAGAACAGCAGCGGGCGGCCGTCGTCCTGGCGGACGATGATCCAGGTGGCCCGGATGTGCCGCTCGGGGGCGACCTCGCTCTCGCCGGCGAGGATGATGCCGCCGCCGGTGACCACCATGGCGACGTCCGGGTGCAGGAAGCTCACCGACACCGGGTAGCCCTTGACGTAGGCGCCCCGGTACGGGCCCGCGAACCCCTTGGTCATGAAGGCGCGGATCTCGTCGCGGCTGGTCAGCTGCTCGTCGCCCATGAGCAGGCTGCCGTTCTCCGCGAAGAGGTCGGCGAAGAAGTCCGGGTCGTTGGCCTTCCACGCGGCCTGGATCAGCTGCGGTACGGCCAGGACGGCCTTCTCGTCGTCGCTGACGAATTCCCGGTAGTAGGAGTGGTCCTCCGCGACGCGGGCGGCCTCGAGGATCTCCGTCGCGTCGCCCCACCGCGACGCTGCCTTGGTGGTCATGGGTGCTCCTTGCCGATCGTCACGGGGGGATGGACGGTCACCAGCGCAGCGTCGCGCCGGCGCCGCGCGGGCTGTTCTGGTAGCCGGCGAGCTTCCACTCGCCGTCGCGCTTGACGACGACCCACGTGGAGCGGACGGCGAGCTCCGGGGCGATCTCGGTCTCGCCGGGGGCGAGGATGCCGCCGTGGGTGCGCAGCAGGGCGACCTCGTCGTTGACGAACCGCACGTCGACGGGGTTGCCGGTGACGCCGGTGCCCTTGAACGGGCCGGCGTACGCGGCGGCCATGAACGAGTAGATCTCGTCGCGGCCCTTCTTGTAGACGTCGCCGGGGAGGATGAGGATGCCGTCCTCGGTGAAGCTGTCGGCGACGCCGGCGGCGTCGTTGCGGCTCCAGGCGGCGACCAGCCGCAGCGGAACGCCGAGGGCCTCCTTCTCCTTCTCACTGGTGAAGGGGCCGTAGTAGGCGTCGAGGTCGGGTCGGTTGGCCTGGGTGGTCGTGGTCATGGGGGTGCTCCTTCGTCGGTTCGGGCGGCGGGATGCGCCGACGCCGGGTACCGGTCGTGATCGCTACCCCGAATCGTTGCCGGGGCCCGTCACCGACTGCATCTCTCTGATTGCGCTGCCGGGCAGGGCGGGCAGGCCGTCGCGCCGGGCGGTCGGAGCGGGGCGGGAGCGGGGGTCGGCGGCGGCGAATCCCGCGACACCGCACTTGCGGAGATGCGTCGACCTCCGGCGGGAGCAGACGATGCCAGGGCCACCCCAGGCGGGGCGCGCCCCGAGCGACCGCGCCGCCCGCCGCCGGTGACGGCTGGCCGGACCGGACGCGACCGGGGCGGATGCCCCCGCTGGCCCGGTCCCGTGCCGTGTGCCCGGCGGTCACGCGGCGGTGGTGTAACCGCCGAACCGACGATTATCGAGGAGGTCAGGGTGGACGTCACCCAGACGGTGCCCGGCACGGAACTGGTGCGTCGCGCGACGGAGCTGGTGCCCCTGTTGCAGAAGCACGCGAGCTGGTCCGAGGAGAACCGCCGCATGCACGACGAGGTGGTCGAGGCGATGGCCGACGCCGGCCTGTTCCGGATGCGGATCCCGAAGCGGTACGGGGGGTACGAGTCGGACACCCGGACGCTGACCGACGTGACGGCCCAGCTGGCCCGGGGTGACGGCTCCGTCGCCTGGACCGCCTCGGTGTGGTGCATCCCGGGCTGGATGGTCGGGATGTTCCCCGACGAGGTGCAGGACGAGGTCTTCGGCACGCCCGACGTGCGGGTCTGCGGCACGCTGAGCCCGACCGGCAACGCGCAGCCCCGGCCGGGGGGCGTGCTGCTCAACGGCCAGTGGGGCTTCATCAGCGGTGCCCTGCACAGCCAGTGGCAGGAGATCATCGCGATGGGGGCGGCGCCGGACGGCACCCCGATGCCCCTCATGATGCTGGTGCCCATGTCGGACCTGGAGGTCGTCGACGACTGGCACACCGCGGGGATGCGGGGCTCGGGCAGCGTCACCACCGTCGCCCGGGACGTCTTCGTGCCGCAGGAGCGGGTGCTGCCGCTGCCGGCCGTGCTTCAGGGCCAGTACGCCTCGAAGCTCAACGCCGAGTCGCCGATGTACCGGGCGCCCCTGCTCGGCGTCGCCGCCGCGTCCTCGGTCGGCACCGTGATCGGGCTGGCCCGGGCCGCCCGGGAGGTGTTCTTCGAGCGGCTGCCCGGTCGCAAGATCACCTACACCGACTACGGCAGCCAGGCCGAGGCGCCGGTGACCCACCTCCAGGTGGCCGAGGCGACGCTGAAGGCCGACCAGGCCGAGTTCCACGGCTACCGGGTCGCGGACCTGACCGACAGCAAGGGCCGCTCGGGCGAGCCGTGGACGCTCGAGGAGCGGGTCCGCTCCCGCGCCGACGTGGGCGCGGTCTGCCAGCTGGGCCGCGAGGCGGTGGAGGTGCTGGCCCTGGCCAGCGGCGGTTCCTCGGTCTACAGCTCGGTGCCGATCCAGCGGATCGCCCGGGACGTGCACACGGTCAACCTGCACGCCCTGATGACCCCGCAGACCAACTTCGAGCTCTACGGCCGGGTGCTCTGCGGCCTGGAGCCGAACAGCTTCTACATCTGACACCGGGCCCGGGCGGCGGCACCCGGCGACGCCGGGTGCCGCCCCGGATCCGTACCAGCTGCGCTGATGTCACGCCTGCGGGCGGGCACGCGACGAGGAGGGGTGGATGTACGACTATGTAATCGTCGGGGCGGGATCGGCGGGCTGCGTGCTGGCCGCGCGACTGAGCGAGGATCCCGACGTCCGGGTCTGCCTCGTCGAGGCCGGCCCGGCGGACACGGCGCAGAACGTGCACGTTCCGGTGGCGTTCGGTCAGCTGTTCCGCACCCAGCTCGACTGGGACTACGACACGCACGACGAGCCGCACCTGCACCGTCGCCGGATCTACCTGCCCCGCGGCCGGGTGCTGGGCGGCACCAGCTCGATCAACACGATGATCTACGTCCGGGGCCACCGGTCCGACTTCGACGGGTGGCACCAGCCCGGGTGGAGCTTCGACGAGCTGCTGCCGTACTTCAAGCGGTCGGAGGACAACGAGCGGGGCGAGTCGGCGTACCACGGGGCCGGCGGTCCGCTGCGGGTCTCCGACGGACGGTCCCGCAACCCGATGTCCGCCGCCTTCGTCGCCGCCGCCCAGGAGGCGGGCTTCGGTGCCAACGACGACTTCAACGGCGCCCAGCAGGACGGCTTCGGGCTGTTCCAGCTGACCCAGCGCGACGGCAGGCGGGCCAGCACCGCCACCGCCTTCCTGCACCCCGTGGCCGACCGGCCCAACCTCACCGTCGAGGTGAACCTCCAGGTGCACCGGGTGCTCATCGAGAACGGCCGGGCGGTGGGCGTGGTGGGCCAGCGGCTCGGCGAGGACGTCGAGATCCGGGCCGAGCGGGAGGTGGTGCTGTCCGGCGGGGCGTACAACTCGCCGCAGCTGCTCATGCTCTCCGGCATCGGGCCGGCGGCGCTGCTCGGGGCGCTCGGCGTGCCGGTCGTGCTGGACCAGCCGCAGGTCGGGCAGAACCTCCAGGACCACGTCCTGGTGCCGTTGATCTACGCCCACTCGCACCCGGTCAGCCTGATCGCCGCCGGCACCCCGGCCGACCTCGAGCAGTTCATGTCCGAGGGGCGGGGGCCGATGACCTCCAACGGCCCCGAGGCCGGCGGGTTCGTCCGGACCTCCGACGGTTTGGCCGCGCCGGACGTGGAGTTCCTCTCCGCGCCGGTGATGTTCGCCGACAACGGCCTGGGCACGCCCACCGACCACGCCCTGTCCTACGGTCCGTCGATGCTGGCGCCGCGCAGCCGGGGCAGCGTGCTGCTCGCCCTGGCCGACCCCACCGCGAAGCCGAAGATCGTGCACAACTACTTCGCGGAGGAGTCCGACCTGGACGACGCGGTGGCCGCGCTGCGGATCGGGCTGGACATCGCCCGGCAGCCGGCCCTCGCGCCGTACACGGAGCGTCCGTTCCGGCCGCCGGCGTCGGAGTCCGACGCCGACCTGCGGGACTACGTCCGCCAGTACGCGCACTCCATCTACCACCCGGCCGGCACCTGCGCCATGGGCGCCGTGGTCGACGCGCAGCTGCGCGTCCTCGGCGTCGACGGGCTGCGGGTCGCGGACGCGTCCGTGATGCCCCGCCTGGTCAGCGGCAACCCGAACGCCGCGACCATCGCCATCGGCGAGAAGGCCGCAGACCTGATCAAGGGGGTGGCCGCGGCCACCGAGCCCGCGCTGGCCGCCGGTGCGGCGGGCCCGGCGCGGTAGCGCGTCGGGCGGGGCCGCGGCCGGCGACGCGACCGGCCGTGGCCCGAGGCGGCGACCACCAGCGGTACCCGCGCCGACGCGACCGGAGCGGCGGCGACCACTCACATCCGACACCCGGCAGAGGAGCACACCATGACCAACAAGGCAGCGTCGCTGGTCGAGCAGTCCAAGCAGTGGGCGAAGCACTACGGGGCGTACAGCAACGGGGAGGAGGGCCACGCGTTCACCGCGCCACTGCGGGTGCGGGCCAACTGGGACGCCAACGACGCCGACGCCATCGCCGAGATGTTCACCGACAACGGCAGCATGCTGATGGGTGACGACCAGTTGCAGAGCCGGGACGAGATCCGCGCCTGGCTGACCGACACGTTCGCCGGCCCGTACAAGGGGGCCCGGATGACCTTCGAGCCCGTCGAGATCAGCATGCTGCACCGGGACTCCGCCCTGATCGTCGCCGAGGGCGGCATCCTGCTGGCCGGCGAGACCGAGGTCGCCCCCGAGCGGAGCAGCCGCATCGTCTTCGTCACCGTCCGCGTCGACGACGACTGGCGGGTCCTGTCCTACCAGTCGAGCCCGGTCAGGGGCTGACCCGGCCCACCCGTCGACCCGGGCCCGGGCGCGGGAGGCGACGACCGGCTCCGGCCGGCCGCGTCCCGCTACCGGGCCCGGGTCGCGTCGTATCCCGCGTCCGGCTCCTCCGGCACCCGCCCCGGAACCTCACCGTCCGGACCCACCGCGTCCGCCGCCGGCCCGCCGGCGGCGGTTCGTCGTACGTCCGGCGGCCCGGCCGCCCTCCGGCCGCCTCCCGGGACGAGGCCCGCCGGGCCCGGTGGGTTGGCGTGCTCGCGGCGCCGTGGCCCCGGCCCTGGTCCTGGTCCGCCGTCGCGCCGTGCCCTGGTGCCGACCCCGGTCGGCCGCAGGCGGTACGCGATGGTGGGGCCGGGCACACGGAAGCGACCACGGCGCTCGGCCGTGGTCGCGGGGTGGCCCGTGCGCCCCGGCGGTCCGGCCGGGGCGCACGGGACGTCAGGAGGTGGCGAACTGTCCCGGCCGCCGCCCCGGGCCGGCCGGCCCCCGGTACGCCTGGGCGATGTCCAGCCAGTGGTGGGCCTCGGCGCCGATGGCCGTCAGCGACAGGTCGTCGCGGTGCCGACGCCGGGTCACCAGCAGGCAGAAGTCCTCGGCGGTGCCGTTGACGATCTGCTCGGCGTCCGGCGGTCCGAAGTACCAGACCGCGCCCGACGGGGCGGTGATGACGAAGCGGAACGTGCTGCTCGGCACCTCCAGCCCCCGTGCCAGGTAGCCGAAGTCCCAGGTGCGGACCGCGAACTCGACGAGCGGCCGGAGCCGGTCGGTGCGGCGGCGGCGTACGCCGAGAGCGTCGGCGATGTCCTGGCCGTGCCCGAACAGCTCCATCATCCCCGCCGCGGCGAGCACCGGCGCCGGGAGCGGCCGGACGAGCCAGGGCACCGGCTGTCCCACCGGGACGGCGGCGAGGGCCTTCTCGGCGAGGGTCCGCTCCTCGCGCCACCGGGCCAGCAGCGCCGCCGGCGCCTCGGCCAGGTACGGAGCCATGGCCGCGTGCACGTTCGCGTCGAAGTCGCCGCTCATGCGCGACATGAGGGCCTGGAAACCGTCCGGGTCGGCGGCGGCCAGGCCGGCCATCCGGAAGGTGGCGGTCAGGTGGGCGATCTGGTGCGCGACCGTCCAGCCCTCGGCGGGGGTGGGGGTCCGCCACCCGGCGTCGTCCAGCTCGGCGACCATGCGGTCGACGTCGTCGCCCTCGGCCTCCAGGGCGGCGAACACGTCCTGTTCTGCCACGCGCTCATCCTCTCGATGCGGTGCCGCCCCACCCGGACGGACGATGCGGGCCCCGGGCTTCGTCGCGGGGGGTGACCTCGGCCGGTGCGGTGGCGCACGTCGCCGGCGCCGTACGGCCGGCGGTTGACGGGGGAGCCGGCCGATCGGGTCGGTGCCGGCGCATCAATCATCGGCGGGTGGCGTGCCGGGTGTCTTCTCCCACTGTGCGGAGCGCGACCGGCGGCCACGTCCCGGTCCGACCGCCTCCGGGGCCGCGCGGCCCGGGCCGCCGTCGGGCGGCGGCGTGCCGTCGACCGGCGGCTCCGCCTCGTGGCCGGCCGGGCGCCCGCGTAGCCGGAGGGCGAACAGCCCGCCGAGCAGCAGGACGCCCACCACCACCCCCAGGGCCGGCCGGACGGCGGGCAGGAACGCGTCGGCGAACGCGCCGGCGGCCACGTCGCGGTACCGGTCGGCGAGCTCCGGCGGGGTCCCGGGCGGCACGACGAACCCGCCCGCTTGGCCGGCGCCCAGCTTGACGCCCTCCCCGGCGGCCCCGCCGAAGCCGTGCAGGAAGTCCGCCCGGGCCTCGGGAGGCAACTGCGCCGCCGCCGCGCGGGCGGCCTCGGGCAGGGTGTCGGCGAGCCGGTGTTGCAGGACGGCGCCGACGACGGCCGCGCCGAGCGCGCCGCCGACCTGCCGTGCGGTGTTGAGCACGCCCGCGGCGGCGCCGGCCAGTGGGGCGGGGACGTGGCGCATCGCCTCGGTGGTGGTCGGCGCGATGGACGCCCCCATGCCGATGCCGACGGCGACCAGCGGTAGGACGAAGGTCCCGGCCGTGGAGTGCGGCGTGACCAGCAGCGCCATGCCCAGCACGCCGAGCGCGTACACGGTGAGCCCGCCCGCGAGCAGGCGCCGGCCGCCGAGCCGGTCGGTGAGCCGCCCGGCGACCGGCGCGACGGCGCTGAGCACCACCGTCCAGGGCAGCGCGGCGAGGCCCGACTCCAGCGGGCTCATGCCGAGCAGCGCCTGCGTCTCGATCACGAAGACCAGCAGGAAGCCGTACAGCCCGAAGGAGCTGACGAGCGTGATCAGGGTCGCCGGGCCGAAGTTGCCGAGGCGGAACAGCCTGGGCGGGACGAGCGGCTCCCGCTGCCGGCGCTGGCGCAGCGCGAAGACGACTCCGCACAGCGCCGCGACGGCCAGGATCGCCGGGATGCTCACGGGCCCGCGTACCGTGCCCCAGTCGTGCCGTTCGCCCTCGATGAGGGCGTACATGAGGCCCACCAGCGCGGCGGTGGCCAGGAGCACGCCGACCACGTCGAGGCGGCGCGGCCGGCGGGTGCGCAGGTCGGGAACGAGCCACCAGGCGAGGGCGACGCCCACCACGCTGAGCGGCACGTTCAGGTAGAAGATCCACTCCCAGCCGAGCCGGGTGATCACGAGACCGCCGAGGGTGGGGCCGCTGACGGCGGCCACGCCCGCGACGGCGGTGAAGATCCCGAAGGCGGCGCCCCGCCGCGCGGCCGGGAAGATGCCGGAGATGAGGACCAGCGCCTGCGGCAGCAGCGCCGCGGCGCCCACGCCCTGCACCACCCGCGCGGCGATGAGCTGCCCCGGGGACTGGGCCGCCCCGCAGAGCACCGAGGCCACCGCGAACAGCGCCATGCCGGCCATGAAGACGGTACGCGGGCCGAACAGGTCGCCGAGGCGCCCGGCGACGATCAGCAGCGACGCCAGCGCCAGCAGGTAACCGTTCAGCACCCAGAGCATGCTGTCGATCCCGGTGTCCAGGGACCGCATCATGTCCGGCACGGCGGTGTTGACGATGCTCGTGTCGAGCAGGATGAGGAAGTTGCCGAGGCACAGCACCAGCAGGGCCGCCCACGGGTTGACCGGTCGCGGCGGCGTCACCGCCTCGGCACCCCGCTCCGGGTCACGGTTGCTCCGCACGCGACGCCTCCTGCTCGGCGTCGGCGTCGGGTACGCCGAGCGGGGCGGGCCGGTGGCCGTCCTCGTACAGGGTCGCGCCGATCCGGCGGGCCGTGGTGAGGCTCGCCCAGGCCGTGACCGAGACCAGCGCGGCGTCGTCGGCGCCGCCGTCGCGGCAGGCGGCGACGTCGGCGTCGGTCACCCGGTACGGCGCGAGCGCGGTCAGCAGCGCCAGCCGGGCGACGGGTCGCTCGGCCGGCGCCAGTTCGGCGACGGCGGCGTCGAACCACCGGCCGCCGGCCGGCTCCGGGGGCGGCGGGCCGGCCAGGCAGGTCAGGATCCGCTGCCGGACGTGTTCCGGCAGGGCGGCCTGACCGGCGTGGTGGACCGCCTGGCCGGCCCGGGCGAAGGCGGCGGCCACGTGCGGCTGGCCGACGGCCCAGGCCAGGTCGGTCTCCGGCGGCGCGGGCGGCAGCAGCTCCAGGGAGCGGCCGGGTGGCCGTCCGGCGCGCGCCAGCGCCCCCATGATGCGGGCGGCCGTCCGCCGGACACCGGCGCGGATACCGGCCGGCGCCGGCGGCAACGGGGAGTCCTGGAGGAAGACGCTCACCATCCGGTTCAGGTAGTGGAAGGCCACCGCCACGCCGATCAGTTCCGGTCCGTGCGCGGCGGGGAACGGCGGGGGACGGCGGCGTGCCGCGCTGGCGTCCCCGCTGTGTCGGGCCCACTCGGCCAGGGCCCGCAGCCGGGGGTCGCCGATCCCGCCGACCCCGGCGCCCCGCCACCCGCCCGGGTCGCCCAGCAGCCCGGCCGCCGTGGCGCCGTGCACCTCCACGCAGTACGGGCACCGGTTGCTCTCGGAGACGGCGGCGGCGACGACCTCCTTCGCTTCGCGGCCCACCAGCCCTTCGGCGAGCAGCGTCTCGCGCAGCATCAGCCAGCAGGCCCGCAGCACGTCGGGGGCGGGGGAGTGCAGCAGCACCGGGGGCGCGAGGACGCCGAAGTCGTCGGCCATCTGCCGGTAGACCCGCGCGACGGGCCCGTCGGCGGCCTCCGGGGCGACCGGCGTCACGTGCCGGACGTGGGTCAGCATGGTGCGGCTCGTCACCCGAGCCAGTCGCCTGCCCATCGGTTTCCTTCCTGGTCGGGCGGGCCGGGGCCGGGGGCGGGGCGCGCCCCCGGCCCGTCGTGGTCCTAGCTGGGCACGACCTGGGGCACCGTGGTGACCGTGCCGTCGGGCAGCGAGCCGTGGTAGGTGACGTCGATGCCCCGCTGCTGCGCCGCGCGGACGATGCCGGGCACGGCGCGTTCGGCCAGCGCGGCGATGGTGAGGGCCGGGTTGACGGTGAGCGCGCCCGGCACCGCCGAGCCGTCGGTGACGAAGATGCCGGGGTGCTGCCGCAGCTCGTGCCGGTCGTCGAGGGCCGACGTCGCCGGGTCGTCGCCGATCCGGCAGGACGACAGCGGGTGCACCGTGTACGCGCCGACCACGTCGTTGGTCCACGGCATCACCCGGGCCAGCCCGTCGCGCTCCAGGATGTCCCGGGCGTCCGCGTCGGCGGCGGCCCAGCCCCGCAGCGTGTTGGCGGTGGGCCGGTAGCGCAACGGGCCCCGGCCGAGCATCTGCTGGGAGATGCGGTCGGCGTTGCCCGTCGCCGGCGGCGGCCCGAAGACGCCCTCGTTGTCGTCCTCCGACATCGTGAAGAGCGTCAGCCACGACTGCCAGCGGCGCAGCATCTCCTTCTTCTCCAGGCCGAACCAGCTCGGGCCCTGCGCGTCGGGCACCTGGGCGAGGATCGTGCCCAGCCCCAGCGGGAAGAAGAGCTGCTCCAGCGAGTACCGCTCGTACTCGGGCAGGTCGGGGTCGAGCCGGTCCCAGGTCGCCACCGTCGGCCCGCGGCCGATCTGGTTGGCGTCGTAGCCCTTTCCGTTGGGGCGGCTGAGCCCGAGCACCTCCCGGACCCGGTCGTCGTCGAAGACGGCCGTGTTGAGCCGCTCGCCGTTGCCGGAGAAGTACCGGCCGACGGCGGGGGGCATCGTGCCCAGCGTGGGCTCCGAGCGTTGCAGGATCACCGGGGTGGCCCCGGCCCCGGCCGCCACGATGACGATCTTGGCGTCGATCGTCCCGCTGTCGTGCAGGATCCGGTAGTCCTCCGCGTCGACGATGCGGTAGTGCACCCGGTACCCGCCGTCCTCGGTGCGGGAGAGGTGCTGCACCTCGTGCAACGGCCGGATCTCGGCGCCGTGCGCCAGGGCGGCCGGCAGGTAGTTGAGCAGCAGGGAGCGCTTCGCGTCGAAGCGGCACCCGGCCATCATCCAGTTGCAGTTGGTGCACTTGTCGACGTCGACGGCGGAGGGCACCGGGTTGGCCGTGCGCCCGGCGTGCGCGCAGGCCGCCGCGAAGAGGCCGCCGGCGTACGGCACCTTGTCCCAGCTCTGCATCGTCACCGGCAGCGACTCGCAGACCCGGTCGTACCAGGGGTCGAGCGTGGCGCGGGTGATGGCCGCCGGCCACATCCGGCGGCCGATGCTGCCCTGTCGCTCGAAGACGAACTGCGGCGCGCGCGGCATGGTGGCGAAGTAGACGACGCTGCCGCCGCCGACGCAGTTGCCGCCGAGCACGCTCATCCCGTCGCCGACGGTGAAGTCGAAGATCCGGGTGTACGACGAGCCGAGCTTGAAGTCGTGGTCGAACTCCTCGCTGGACAGCCACGGTCCGCGCTCCAGGACCACCACCCGCGCCCCGCCCGCGGCCAGGTGGTAGGCCGGGATCGCGCCGCCGAAGCCGCTGCCGATCACCACGACGTCGGTGCTTGCGCTACTGGTCATGCCGGGCTCCCTGTGGGGGTGGTGTGTGGGTGCAGTCGCGACAGCGGGCGTCCGTACGAGTACTCGGGGAACCGCCACAGCCCGTCGTCGTCGGGCTGGGTGATGCGAATCGCCAGCAGCCCCGGATGCCCGGCGGCGAGCGCGTCGAGCGTGTTCATGTGGGCGGCGCTGTCGTAGGCCATGTTGCTGAACAGGGCGAGCCCCACCCACATCTCCTTCTCCGGGTTGTCCGGGGCGAGCAGGTGGCTCAGCAGCGCGGTGCGGTGGTCGAACGCCAGCGCGACGAAGGGCGGCACCGCCGGGTCGAGGGTCAGGCCGTTCGCCTCGGCGTACCCGGTCGCGTGCGCGTTGAGGGCCTCACTGAGCGTCCCCAGCATCAGCGACAACCCGCCGGCCGGGTCCTCCATCAGGGCCAGCGCCCCGCACTCGACGGCGCCGCCGTCGGTCGAGACGCCGGCGATCGCCCGGTCGTCGGCGGACCGCTTCGCCCCGGGGACGATGGTGTCGGCGAACGCTTCCAGCGTCAGCACGCGTGCCTGCTGCTCCTCGGGTGTTTCCGGTTGCACGGCGGCTACCTCCTTCTGGGGCGGGCGCGTCGGTTACCGGTCCCGCCAGGGCGTTTTTCGGGCAGCCTTGACCACCGCCCGCTAGGGCGACGGATGCAAGGGCTGAAATGGTGGTCGCCCGGAATGCTTTCCGTGCGGCGTGGACGGTGCGCGAAGTTCTGCATCATCGTGGCTACCGGCGCAGGTGGGACGCATCTTCTGTTTTGCTGAGGCCGATTTCCCGACGGCCGGGACGATTGGCGTGGAAATTGCGAACGGCGGCGGGCGCACAATTTCCGCGCCCCGTTCCACGCGGACGGCGCTGGCCGCTGCGCGCGGCGGACACGGCGGGCCGTCCCGGGCGGGCGGCGGACACCGGCCCACGCGTGGGCGGGCCCGGTGCCCCGGCGGCGCGGGCGTAGTCCGGACGGGTCGGGGGCCGGGCCGGGGCGGGGGTCAGGCCGGTTCGGTGGCGCGGCGCGGCGGGGCGGTCGCCGGGAGCGCGGCGCGCCCGGCCTGCCGGCGGCTCAGCCGCCCGGTCCGGTGCAGCCAGCGCACGGTGTCGGTCAGGGTCTCGTCCAGCGACCGGCTCGCCGGCCCGAGCAGCTCCTCGGTGGGCGCGCCGTCCATCGGGCGGGCCGTGGCGCACAGGTAGATGGCGCCGTGCTCGGCGGGCAGGTGCACGGGCGAGAGCCGCTGCGCCGCGCTGACCAGGTGGCCCATCGGCAGCAGGGCCGGGGCCGGCAGCCGGAGGGTGGGCAGGGCCCGCCCGGTGACCCGGCGCAGCGCGTCGACGAACTCCCGGGTCGTGACGTACCGGCCGGGGGCCGGGAAACGGCGGGGGCCGCGCCCCGGTTCGAGCACCGCCGCGTGCAGCCGGGCCACGTCCCGCACGTCGCCGACGGGGAAGCCACCGGTCGGCCACAGCGGCATCAACCCGCGCAGCACGTTGCGTACCCGGGTCGTCTGGTCGCCCAGGTGCGGGTCGTCGGGCCCGAGCGAGGCCAGCGGATAGGTGATGACCACCGGCGCCCCGTCGTCCTGGTGCCGACGCGCCACGTGCTCGGCGGCGGCCTTGCTGCTCAGGTACGCCTCCCGGGGCGCGCCCACCGGGGAGTCGACGGTCAACGGCGATCCCGTGGCCGGCAGCAGCGCGCCGAAGGTGGAGACGTGCACGATCGGGTCGAGGCCCGCCGCCCGCGCCGCCCCGAGCACCACCTCGGTGCCGCGGAGGTTGACCGCCCGCATCCGCGCCCGGTCCCGCGAGTCGAAGCTGTACACGCCGGCGGCGTGCAGCGCGGCGGCGCAGCCGTCGGCGGCCCGGGCCACGTCGGCGGGGTCGGTGACGTCGCCGGTGACCAGCTCCACGCGCCCGGCGTCGGCGCCCAGCGCCGCCAGCACCCGCCGGGCGCGGGCCGGGTCGCGCACGAGCAGCCGGACCCGGTGCCCGGCGTCGAGGACGGCCGCCGTCGAGTGGGAGCCGATGAATCCGGTGCCACCGGTTACCAGGACCAGCATCGCGACTCCCGCGGGTGGGGGACTGGGTCGTCGCCCATCATGGGCGGGCGCCGCCGGGCCCTCCTTCTCCCAGGGTGCTCAACAGGCGTCGATGGCGTTGCCTGCGCCCCCGGACTCCCAATACTGGCATTGCCGCAGTCGTGGGAGCCGTCGTCGTGACCGTCCGGCGGGGCGGCGCAGAGCAGGAGGCAGATCATGATCGCTCGTCGGGTGGCCTCGTCGGTGGTCCAGCGCCAGGTCAACTACGTCACGCCGGTGCCGCAGGGGTCCGCGCGGGGCCTGGTGGACGCCGTCTACCGGCAGGTCGCGCAGGAGATGCAGCTGGTGGTGCCGCCGGCGCAGCTGCACTCCCCGTCGCCGGAGGTGCTGGCGGCGTACTGGATGGTGATGCGGGAGCCGCTGCTGCCGACGGAGAACGTGGACCGGGCGACCAAGGAGGCGGTGGCCGCCGCGGTGTCCGTGGCGAACATCTGCCCGTACTGCGTGGACATGCACAGTGTCGGGCTCTACGAGCTCTCCACGGAGCACGACGCGGAGGCGATCGTGGCCGACCGGCTCACCGAGATCGCCGACCGGCGCATCCGCGTGGCGGCGGAGTGGGGCCGTACGGCACACCAGCCGCAGACGTCGCGGCCGGTCCTGCCGTTTCCGGAGCGGGACCGCCCGGAGCTGGTCGGCGTGGTGGTGGGCTTCCACTACATCGCCCGCGTGGTCAACGTGTTCCTCTCCAACTTCCTGCTCCCGCCGGGGCTGACGCCGCGGGCGCGCCGGCGCCTGAAGCGGGGCATCGGCTGGGTGTTGCAGGGGACGCTGCGCGACGCCCGCGAACCGGGCCGCTCGGTGGAGCTGCTGCCGCCGGCGCCGCTGCCGGCGGAGGCCGCCTGGGCGGCGGGCAGCCCGCACGTGGCCGGGGCGATGGCCCGTGCGTACGCGGCGTTCGAGGCGGCCGGCGAGCGGGCGGTCCCGCCGGCGGTCCGGGAGCTGGTCGCGGAACGCCTCGACGTCTGGCGGGGGGAGGAGACCGGTCTGAGTCGACAGTGGTGCGAGCGGCTGATCGCGCCGCTGCCCGAGGCGCAGCGGGCCGCCGGCCGCCTGGCCCTGCTGACCGTGTTCGCCTCCTACCAGGTCGACGAGGAGGTGGTCACGGAGTTCCGCCGCCACCAGCCGGGCGACGCGGCCCTGGTCGACGCGGTGGCCTGGGCCAGCTTCGCGGCGGCCCGCCGGGTCGGCACCTGGTACGCCCCCGCCGGCTCGCCCGAGCCGGTCTGACGGATTCCCGACCCGAACTGCGCAACATTGGAGACGTGTCGGCGTGTCGGAGTCGACACGCTGGGTGAGGGGCGTGGTGTCTCTCGCGCCCGTGACCCTTCCAAGGAGGAAACGTGACCAGCTACCAGGCGACCCTGCCCGGAGCTTCCGGGCGTTGGGCGACACTCAACGGCGCGTACCATCGGGCGGCTCTGAACGCCTTTCTCGTGATCGTGCTGGCGCACTGGGCCGAGCACCTGGTGCAGGCGTACCAGATCTGGGGCCTGGGCTGGTCGCGGCCCGAGGCCCGCGGGGTGCTCGGCATGCCGTTCCCGTGGCTGGTCAGCTCGGAGTGGCTGCACTACGGCTACGCCATCGTGATGCTCGTCGGGCTGTGGATGCTGCGTCCCGGCTTCGTCGGGCGCAGCCGGAGCTGGTGGACCGCCGCCCTGGCGATCCAGTTCTGGCACCACATCGAGCACCTGCTGCTGCTGTTGCAGGCGCAGACCGGCCGGCACCTGTTCGACAGCCCCGTGCCCACCAGCCTGCTCCAGGTCGTGATCCCCCGCGTCGAGCTGCACCTGTTCTACAACACGGTCGTCTTCGTGCCGATGGTGATCGCGATGTACCTGCACCTGCGGCCCTCCCCGGCGGAGGCGGAGCTGATGTCGTGCAGCTGCCGGCAGCCCGAGGTCGCGGCCCAGCCGTCATGACCACCGTGGACGGTTCCCGTCCGCCCGCACCGCCCACGTCCGTCGGGGCGGTGCAGCGGGCGGCCATCGCCGTCGCGGTCGGCATCGTGCTGTCGATCGTGGCGCTGCTGGCCTTCGGCACTCCGGCCGAGAGCCGGAGGTTCATGCTGAACCCGGGCGACGGGTCGGTCGTCGGGGTGGCGCCCGCCGAGGTGACGCTCACGCTCGGCGGCGCCGAGTCGGCCGAGAACGTGCACCTGGCCGTCACCGGACCCACCGGGGCGGTCGTCTCGATCGGGAAACCGGCCGTCCGCGACGGCCGCCTGGCCGTGCGGGTACGCGACGCCGGGCCGGGCGCCTACCGCGTGGCCTACCGGGCCCTGTTGCCCGACGGTCGGCAGGTCGCCGGCCTGGCCGGCTTCACGGTGACCCCCGGCGCCGTCCCGGCCGGGCCCGTCGCCGCGCCGATCGGGGACGAGGCCGCGAACGCCGGCCACGAACACGCCCGGATCGACGGCATCAACGGCGTGCTCCTCCTGCTCGATTTGGGCCTCGTCGCGGTGGCCCTGCTGCTGATGTTCCTCCGTCCGCAGCGGGGAAGGGGGCCCGTCACCGGCCCGTGACCCGCCCGCCGGGCGGCCCCCGCCCGTGGCGGTGGATGAGCGCACAGCAGAAGACGCGGCCCCGGCCGGCGCGGCGTGACGATGAAGTCACCCGCCGGCCGGGGCCGGCGTCGTCGTAACGACAGGGGGATCTGCCATGCCGACGGTACTGGGCTCCATGCGTCGACTGCTGATGGCGCCGACGCTCGCGGAGGTGACCTTCGCGCGTCGGGGTTTCCCCGGCCCCGCCACGGAGGTCACCCGCCGGCTGGAGGCGGTTCCGCAGTCGGTCGTCTGCGGATTCGAGTGGGGCATCGACACCCGTGACCCGTGGGAGCTGGAGCGCCGGCTCGCGCTCGTCGACCGGGAACTGCTCGGCTTCGCCTACGAGGGCGCCACGATGGCCTGCACCATCCTCGACGTGATGGGGCCCCGGCGCGGCACCCGCACCCGGGACCTGCTGCGCGGCCCCGGCGCGCCGCACCTCTTCCTCGCCTACATCGGCATCGGGTTCGCGATGGCACGCCTGCCGCGACCCCTGTGGCGGCACGTCGTGCCGGACCTCACCGGTTCCCCGTACCACCCGACGATGACCTGGCTGGCCGTGGACGGCTACGGGTTCGACCGCGCCTACTTCCACCTCGACCGGTGGGTGACCCGGCAGGAACGGCTCGCGACGTACCCCTGGCAGGGCCACGGGGACTACTTCCTCCGGGCCACGGACCAGGGCCTCGGCCGGGCGCTGTGGTTCATCCACGGCGCCCGCACCGCCGACGTGGCCGGGGCCGTGCGGGCCTTCGCCGCCGACCGGCACGGCGACCTGTGGAGCGGGGTGGGGCTCGCCGCCACCTTCGCCGGCGGCGCCGACGCCGAGGCGCTCGCCGCGCTGCGCGCCGACGCCGGCCCGTGCGCGCCGGACCTGGCCCAGGGCGCGGTCTTCGCCGCCAAGGCCCGCAGCCACGCCGGGCACGTGCCGGCGCACAGCGAGGCGGCGATGCACGCGCTCGGCGGCCGGTCCGTGGCCGCCGCCGCGGCGCTCGCCGACGACGTGGCGGTCCGCGCGGAGCCGGCCGGGCCGCTGCCCGCGTACGAGGTGTGGCGGCGCAACGTCCGCGCGCACTTCGAGCCGGCCGGCATCAATCACGGTCGCTGAGAATCGCCCGTGTCGTCCCGGACGGTCGCCGTGCCGCCGCATCCCGGCGATGCACGTGAATGTTCCGGATAGTTGCGACGAGTGCGCAAGGTTGAAGAAATCAATCCTTCCCGCGCTTGCCATCATCGAAATGGATGTCCATCCCCGGTAAACGGAAACACCGACCCTTTGGGGGAACGTGCCATGCAGAGCCTGCGTGATCTGCGGCGCAGAATCCTGACGCCAAATATCTCCGAGACGAAAATGGACGTGCGCGGATTCCACGTGAAGAACGAGGAATCGAAGGCGCTGCTCGAAACCGTCGGCGCCTCATTCCTCGCCGGTTACGGATACGCCGCCGAGGCGCCGACGACCGCGGCGGCCGAACGCCGCCTGGAAACGGTGCCGACGCGTTTTCGTGGTTTCGCGTACGAGGGCGCCGCGATGGGCTTCGCCGTCCGGGACGCGCTGCGGCCGGGCCGCCCCCGGCACGTGGCGGGTCTGCTCGCCGGCCGGGGCGACGCGCACGTCTACATGGCGTACGTCGGCGTGGGCTGGGCGATGGCCCGGGTGCCCCGGATCCGCTGGGGCCAGCTGTACGCCCCGGACCCGCTGCTGCGGTGGCTGGTGCTCGACGGCTACGGCTTCCACCAGGCGTACTTCCACACCGACCGGTACGTGTACGGGCAGTACCGCCACCCGCGGTTCCCGTGGCCGGCCGAGGGCCCGCGCGAGTACGCCGACCGGGTCATCGACCAGGGCATCGGGCGGGCCACCTGGTTCGTCGGCGGCACGGACGTGGACCGGGTGACGGAGATCTTCGCCGCGTTCCCCGCGCACCGGCGGGCCGACCTGTACGCCGGGGCGGGCCTGGCCGCCACCTACGCCGGGGGAGCCACCGAGGCGGACCTGCACCGGTTCCGCGACCGGGCCGGCGACTACCGGGTGGACCTCGCCCAGGGCAGCGCCTTCGCGGCCGGGGCCCGGGTGCGCGCCGGCCTGGTCGTCCCGCACAACGAGGTCGCCACGCAGGTGTTCTGCGGCATGTCCACCGCCGAGGCGTCGAAGGTGACCGACGTGACCCTGCCCCGCGGGCAGGACGGCGGCACGCCGGCCTACGAGCGGTGGCGCCAGGCCATCGCCGCCGAGTTCGAGGGGCGGTGCTGACCGTGGCGCCCCACCCCGCGGCCCGTCCCGCGCCCCGGCGGTCCACCACCGCACGCAACGAAGGAGAGACCTCGTGACAAGGATCGCTGTCGTGGGGATGGCGTGCCGCTACCCGGACGCCACGTCGCCCCGTGAACTGTGGGAGAACGCCCTCGCCGGGCGGCGGGCCTTCCGCCGGCTGCCCGAGGTGCGGATGAGTCTGGACGACTACTGGGATCCGGACCCGGCCACGCCCGACCGCTTCTACGCCCGCAACGCGGCGGTCATCGAGGGCTACGAGTTCGACCGCATCGCCTACAAGATCGCCGGCAGCACCTACCGCTCCACCGACCTCACCCACTGGCTCGCCCTCGACATGGCGGCCATGGCGCTGGCTGACGCCGGGTTCCCGATGGGGGAGGGACTGCCCCGCGAGCGCACCGGCGTGGTCGTCGGCAACACGCTGACCGGCGAGTTCTCCCGGGCCAACCAGCTGCGGCTGCGCTGGCCCTACGTGCGCCGCATGGTCGCCGCCGCGCTCAAGGAGCAGGACTGGGACGACGACCAGCTCACCACGTTCCTCGACGACTTCGAGGCGACCTTCAAGGGCCCGTTCCCGGAGGTCGACGAGGACACCCTCGCCGGTGGGCTGTCGAACACCATCGCCGGGCGCATCTGCAACCACTTCGACTTCAAGGGCGGCGGCTACACCGTCGACGGCGCCTGCTCCTCGTCGCTGCTCTCCGTCGCCACCGCGTGCAAGACCCTCTCCGACGGCGAGGTCGACGTGGCGGTCGCCGGCGGGGTCGACCTCTCCATCGACCCCTTCGAGATCATCGGCTTCGCCAAGACCGGCGCGCTGGCGCGCGGCGAGATGCGGGTCTACGACCGCGGCTCGAACGGCTTCTGGCCCGGCGAGGGCTGCGGCATGGTGGTCCTGATGCGCGAGGCCGAGGCCCGCCAGGCGGGGCACCGCATCTACGCCACCGTCGCGGGCTGGGGCATCTCCTCCGACGGCAAGGGCGGCATCACCCGGCCCGAGGTCGCCGGCTACCAGCTCGCCCTGCGCCGGGCGTACGACCGGGCCGGGTTCGGCATCGAGACCGTCGGGCTCTTCGAGGGGCACGGCACCGGCACGCAGGTGGGCGACGCCACCGAGCTCCAGGCCCTGTCGCTGGCCCGGCGTGCCGCCGACGAGGGCTCCCCGCAGGCCGCGATCAGCTCGATCAAGGGCATGATCGGGCACACCAAGGCGGCGGCCGGCGTCGCCGGCCTGATCAAGGCCGCGATGGCCGTCCACCACGAGGTCCTGCCGCCCACCATCGGCTGCGTCGACCCGCACGAGATCCTCACCGCCGAGCAGTCCGCGCTGCGGGCCCTGCGCAAGGCCGAGGCGTGGCCGCGCGACCTGCCGGTACGTGCCGGCGTGACGGCGATGGGCTTCGGCGGCATCAACACCCACATCGTGCTGGAGAACGGGCAGCCGCGTCGCTCGTCCCGGCTGGACAGCCGCTTCCGCAACCTCGCCGCCTCGATGCAGGACGTGGAGCTCCTGCTCGTCGACGGGGGCAGCCCGCAGGAGTTGCGCGAGCGGTTGCAGCGTCTCGTCGAGTTCGTGCCCACGGTGTCGTACGCCCAGCTGGGCGACCTCGCCGCCACCCTGCACCGGGAACTGCGCGACCTGCCGTACCGGGCGGGCGTGGTGGTCTCCTCGCCGGAGGACGGCGAGCGGCAGCTGCGCCGGATCTGCGACGCCCTCGACGCCGGCGAGGTACGCCTGTTCTCCTCCGACGGCCGCTGCTTCCTGGGCCACGTGAGCGGCCCGGGCCGCATCGGCTTCCTCTTCCCGGGGCAGGGGTCCGGCAAGGGCACCTCGGGTGGCGCGCTGCGCCGCCGCTTCGCCGACGTGGAGGAGGTGTACCAGCGGGCGGCGCTGCCGGGCAGCGGCGACATGGTCGCCACCGCGGTGGCCCAGCCGCGGATCGTCACCGGCTCGCTCGCCGGCCTGCGGGCGCTGTCGCTGCTCAACCTCGACGCGACGGTCGCCGTCGGGCACAGCCTCGGCGAGATCGCCGCCCTGCACTGGGCCGGCGTGCTCGACGAGGAGGCCCTGCTCCGGGTCGCCGGCGTGCGCGGCCGGACGATGGGGGAGCACAGCGCCTCCGGCACGATGGCCAACATCGGCGCCCCGCCCGAGCGGGTGGCCGGGCTGATCGCCGGCCTGTCCGTGGTGATCGCCGCGTACAACGGGCCGGAGCAGACCGTGATCGCCGGCTCGGAGGCCGCGGTGGAGGACGCCTGCGAGCGGGCCCGCTCCGCCGGCCTGCGGACCACGCGGCTGCCGGTGTCGCACGCGTTCCACTCCCCGCTGGTCGAGCCGGCCGCGGACGCCTTCCTCGGCGCGCTGGCGGGGGAGCGGTTCGGATCCGTCACCCGGCGGGTCGTCTCCACCGTCACCGGTGAACCGCTCGCCCACGACACCGACGTCTCCGCCCTCCTGCACCGCCAGATTACCGACCCGGTGCTGTTCAGCCAGGCCGTGGCCCTCGCCGCCAAGGAGGTCGACCTCTTCGTCGAGGTGGGCCCGGGGCAGGTGCTCTCCGGCCTCGCGGCGGCCAGCACCGACCTGCCGGCCGTGGCGCTCAACACCGACGACGAGTCGCTGGCGGGCCTGCTGCGGGTCGCGGCGGCCGCGTACGTCGTCGGCGCCGGCGGCGTGGAGGGCACCCTCTTCCACGACCGGCTGGTCCGGCCGCTCGAGGTGGGCCAGAACTTCCGCTTCTTCGCCAGCCCCTGCGAGTCCGCCCCGGTGGTGAGCCTGCCCAAGGGCGCCGGCGTCCGGGCGGCGGTCCCGTCGGCGGCGAACGGGCAGCGGCCGGAGTCGGAGCAGCCGGCCGGCGAGTCGAGCCTGCAACTGCTGCGCCGGCTGGCCGCCGAGCGGGCCGAGCTGCCGCTGGAGATGGTGCACGACGGCAGCCAGCTCCTCGACGACCTCCACCTCAGCTCGATCACCGTCGGCCAGCTGGTCAACCAGGCGGCGCAGCAGCTCGGCGTGCCGGCCGCGCAGACCCCCACCAACTTCGCGACGGCCACCGTCGGGCAGCTCGCCGAGGCCCTGGAGCAGCTCGCCCGGACCGGTCGGGACACCGACGTGGCCGGTCCGACCATCGTGCACGGCGTCGCCGACTGGTGCCGGGCCTGGTCGGTGGACCTCGACGAGGCGCCGGCCCCGGTCGCCGCCCGGGCCGAGGCGGATGGAGCCTGGCAGCTGTTCGCCCCCGCCGGCCACCCGCTCGCCGAGCCGCTGCGCGCGGCCCTGCAGACCGCCGGCCTCGGCGCGGGCGTGCTGGTGTGCCTGCCGGAGCCGTGTGCGGAGGCCGATCTCGAACTGGCCCTGCGCGGCGCGCAGGCGGCGACCGCCGCCGCCCCCGGCACCCGCTTCGTCCTCGTCCAGCAGGGACCGGGCGCGGCCGGGTTGGCCAAGACGCTACGGCTGGAGGCGCCGCAGCTGCGGACCACGATCGTGCACACCCCGCCGGTGCCGGAGGCCGTGGCCCGGGTGACGGCGGAGGTCGCCGCCACCGACGGGTTCGCCGAGGTCCGCTACGACGCCGCCGGGCGGCGCCGGGTGCCGACCCTGCGCGGGCTGCCGGTGCGGCCCGCCGAGACCCGGCAGCCGCTGGGCGTCGAGGACCTGCTGCTGGTCACCGGCGGCGGCAAGGGCATCACCGCGGAGTGCGCCCTGGCGATGGCCGTCGACAGCGGCGCCGGCCTCGCCGTGCTGGGCCGCTCCGATCCCGCCCAGGACGACGAGCTGGCCGCGAACCTCAAGCGGATGGCGGACGCCGGCGTACGGGTGCGCTACGCCCGGGCCGACGTCTCCGACCCGGAGCAGGTGCGGCAGGCCGTCGATGGGCTCGTCGCCGAGCTGGGACCCGTCACGGCGGTGCTGCACGGCGCGGGCCGCAACGAGCCGGCGGCGTTGACCGGCCTCACCATGGACGCGTTCCGCCGCACGTTCGCGCCGAAGGTCGACGGCCTGCGCGCCGTGCTCGACGCGGTCGACGCCGACCGGCTGCGCCTGCTCGTGACGTTCGGCAGCATCATCGGCCGGGCGGGCCTGCGCGGCGAGGCGCACTACGCCACGGCCAACGACTGGCTGGCGGAGCTGACCGTCGACTTCGGCCGGCGCCACCCGAACTGCCGCAGCCTCTGCCTGGAGTGGTCGGTCTGGTCCGGCGTCGGCATGGGCGAGCGGCTGTCCGTGGTCGAGGCGCTGACCCGCGACGGCATCACCCCGGTCACCCCCGACCAGGGCGTGCAGATGCTCCGGCGCCTGCTCGCCGACCCGCACGCACCGTCGGTGGTGGTGGTCAGCGGGCGTACGGAGGGCATCGACACGGTCCGGATGGACCGTCCGGAGCTGCCGCTGCTGCGGTTCGTGGACCGCCCGCTCGTGCGGTACCACGGCGTCGAGCTGGTCGCCGAGGCCGAGCTCAAGCCGGTCACCGACCTCTACCTGGACCACCACCGGCTGGACGGCAACCTGCTGTTCCCGGCGGTGTTCGGCATGGAGGCGATGGCCCAGGTCGCCGCCGCGGTGACCGGACGCGACGACACTCCGGTGGTCGAGCGGGCCGAGTTCCTGCGGCCCATCGTGGTGCCGCCGGAGGGCAGCACCACCATCCGGATCGCCACCCTCGTGGTCGACGACGACGTCGTGGACGCGGTCATCTACAGCGCGGAGACGGAGTTCAGCGCGGCGCACTTCCGGGCGCGGCTGCACTTCACCGGCACGCGACCGCCGGCGGGCCCGCCCGCGCAGGTGCCCGCCGGGCTGCCGGCGGTGCCGCTGGACCCCGCCACCGACCTGTACGGCGACATCCTGTTCCAGGGTGGCCGGTTCCAGCGGTTGCGCCGCTACCACCGGTCGGCCGCCCGGCACGTCGACGCCGACGTGGTCACGGCCCCGCAGACGCGCTGGTTCGCCGACTACCTGCCGGACGCCCTGCTGCTGGGCGACCCCGGCGTGCGAGACGCCCTCATGCACGGCAACCAGGTCTGCGTTCCCGACGCGACGCTGCTGCCGGCCGGGATCGAGCGGCTGCACCCGGCGGGGACCCGCCTGACCGGGGCGGAGGAGCTCCGCTACTGCGCCGAGGAGCGCAGCCGCGACGGCGACACCTACGTCTACGACATCGCGCTGCGCTCCGCCGACGGTGCGGTCGTCGAGCGGTGGGAGGGCCTGCGGCTGCGGGCGGTGCGCAAGAAGGACGGCCGTGGCCCGTGGGTGGCGCCGCTGCTCGGCTCGTACCTGGAGCGGGCGGTCGGCGACCTGGTCGGCGGCGACGTCGCCGTCGCGGTGGAGCCGACCCCGACGGAGCAGGGCGGGCGCGGCGAGTCGTCCGGGCAGGGCACGCCGGACGAGACCCGTCGGCGGCGGGCCCGGACCGCGTTGGCCGCCGGCCGGGCCGCGGGCGGGCCGGTCGAGGTCGCGTACCGGCCGGACGGTCGCCCCGAGCTGGCCGACGGACGGTCCCTCTCCGCCGCGCACGCCGAGGACCTGACGCTGTGCGTGGTCGGGACCGGTCCGCTGGCCTGCGACGTCGAGGCGGTACGCGCCCGGGAGGAGTCGGTCTGGCAGGGGCTGCTCGGCGCGCACGTCGACCTCGCCCGGCTCTGCTCCGCCGACGGCGGGGAGTCCCTGGACGCGGCGGCCACGCGGGTGTGGGCGGCGATCGAGTGCCTGCGCAAGGCGGGGCTCTCGCACCGGGCGCCGCTGGCCGCGGTGCCCTCGGACCGGGCCGGCTGGCTGGTCTTCGCCTCCGGCGACCTGCGGATCGCCACGCTCGTCACGACCGTGCGGGACCTGCCCCAGCCGATGGCGTTCGCGATCCTCACGGAAGGACGGGCCTAGGCGATGGACAAGTACTTCGAGTACCTGCACACGGTGGGCTTCGAGGAGACCAACCTCGTCGGCAACGTGTACTACGTCAACTATCTGCGCTGGCAGGGGCGCTGCCGGGAGATGTTCCTGAAGGAACGGGCGCCGGACGTGCTGGCGGACGTACGCGACGACCTGAAGCTGTTCACTCTCCGGGTCGACTGCGAGTTCTTCGCCGAGATCACCGCGTTCGACGAACTGTCCATCCGGATGCGCCTGGTGGAACTGGCACAGACCCAGCTGGAGTTCAGCTTCGACTACGTCAAGCTCGACCGGGACGGCGGCGAGACGCTGGTGGCCCGGGGCCGGCAGCGCATCGCCTGTATGCGCGGCCCGAACACCCGCACCGCGCCGGCGAGGGTGCCGGAGGCACTGGTGACGGCGCTCGCGCCGTACACCTCGGCGCGGCGCACCTGACGGCGCGAGGAGGAGACGTCGTGGACGTACAGCGAACACTCACCGTCGGGACGCCCGACGTGACGGCACTGCGGCGGGCGTACGGCGCATTCGCGACCGGCGTCACGGTGGTGACCGTCGGCGGTGCCACCCCGCACGGGATGACCGCCAACTCGTTCACCTCGGTGTCGCTCGACCCGCCGTTGGTGCTGGTGTGCGTCGACCGGAACGCGGTGATGCACGCCTGTCTCTCCGAGACCCGGGAGTTCGCGGTCTCGGTGCTGACCGACGACCAGGAGAAGGTGGCCCGGTACTTCGCCGACGGGCGGCGACCGCTCGGCGGCGAGCAGTTCGACCAGGTGGACTGGCGGCCGGGCGCGACGACGGGGGCGCCGCTGATCAGCGGCGCCCTCGCCCACTTCGAGTGCGAGGTGTGGCGTTCCTACGACGGCGGTGACCACACCATCTTCCTCGGCCGGCTGCTCTCCCTGGAGCGCCGGGCGGACGGGGAGGCCCTGCTCTTCCTCTCCGGACGGTTCCGCCAGGTCGAGCGGGAGCGGAGGGAGGCAGCATGACGACGATCGAGGGAGCCGCCCGGCGCACGCCGCCGGGCCCGCCCCGCTCCGCCGGCCTGCACATGCTGGTCCTGATGGGCCGGGACCGGCTGCGCATGATGACCCTGGCCGCGGAGCGGTACGGCGACGCCGCCCGACTGCCGGTCGGCCCCAAGCAGCTCTACTTCTTCAACCACCCCGACCACGCCAAGCACGTGCTGTCCGACAACAGCGCCAACTACCAGAAGGGCATCGGCCTGGTGCACGCCCGCCGGGCGCTCGGCGACGGCCTGCTCACCAGCGAGGGTGAGCTGTGGCGCAAGCAGCGCAAGGTGATCCAGCCGGCGTTCCAGAAGGGACGGCTCGCCCAGTACGCGGGGGTGATCGGCGAGGAGGCCGCGCTGCTGGTCGAGCGGCTGGCGGCGCGGGCCGGCGGCCCTCCGGTGGACGTGCTGGAGGAGATGACCACGCTGACCCTCGGGGTGCTCGGGCGGACCCTGCTCGACGCCGAGCTGAGCGGCTTCCACGGCGTCGGCGGGTCGTTCGCCGCCGTGCAGGACCAGGCGATGTTCGAGCTGGAGACGCTCAGTGCGGTGCCACCATGGATCCCGCTGCCCCGGCAGCTGCGCTTCCGGCGCGCCCGCCGCCACCTCCAGCAGGTCGTCGACGAACTCGTCGCCGGCCGGGGCCGGGACGTGGACGGTCGCGACGACGTGCTCTCCCGCCTGATCATCTCGACCCGGCTGGAGAAGGACCCGCGGGTGGCCCGGCAGCGGCTGCGCGACGAGCTGGTCACGCTGCTGCTGGCCGGGCACGAGACGACCGCCAGCACGCTGGGCTGGAGCCTGCACCTGCTCGACCGGCATCCGGAGATCCGGCAGCGGGTCCGCGAGGAGGCTGTGACGGTGCTGGGCGACCGGCTGCCCGGGTACGAGGACCTGCACCGGCTGCGGTTCACGGCGATGGTGGTGGAGGAGGCCATCCGGCTCTATCCGCCGGTCTGGCTCCTGCCCCGCAAGGCCCAGCAGGCCGACGAGATCGGCGGGTACCACGTGCCGGCGGGGGCGGACATCCTCATCTCCCCGTACACCCTGCATCGGCATCCCCGGTTCTGGGACGAGCCGGATAGGTTCGACCCCGACCGCTTCGACCCGTCGCGCAGCACGGAGCGCCCCCGGTACGCGTACATCCCGTTCGGCGCCGGCCCACGGTTCTGCGTGGGCAACAACCTGGGCATGATGGAGGCCACCCTCGTCCTGGCCATGCTGCTGCGGGACGTGCGCCTGGCCGGGGTGCCGGGCCGTCCGGTGGTGCCCGAGCCGATGCTGTCGCTGCGGGTGCGCGGCGGGCTGCCGATGACGGTGCACAAGGTCGACTGATTGCCGCGCAGCGGTCCCGCGGGCGCCACGGCGTCCGCGGGACCGCCGCGTGTCCGCCCGGGCGTCGCACCGCCCCGGCCGCCGGCTCCGCTCCGGCGTGACGCGGGGACGTGGACGCGGGGCGTGACGCGAGCGCCGGCGTGACGCGGGGGACGGCGCGAACGGGGCGTGACGCGATCGGGGGCGTGACGCGGGGGAGCGGCGTGCACGGGGGCGTGACGCGGGGGGAGTGACGCGGGGGCGGCGTGCACGGGTGCGGCCCGGTGGCGTGCACGGGGCGGTCCGTTGGCCGACATGGCGGCACCCCGGCCGCCGACGCCGTTGCGGGCGCCGGCGGCCGGGGTGCCTCGTGGCCGACCGCGGGTGGACGCGGCGGTGCGGAGCGCCGCCCGAGGGGTACGCGGTGCTCCCCCGGTGGGCGGGTCAGGCCGCGTACACCTCGGCCCGGTTCTCGCTCTGGGCCTGGCGTTCGCTCGCCGCCTTCCGGCTGTCGAGCAGGGCCAGGAGCACCGGTGGGTCTATCTTGGACACCTCCTTGAGATGGGCGTCCGCGGTCAGGGTCTGCCGGCCGCGGACGACCAGCGGACCCACCGCGGACACCATCATGGTGTCCTGCTGAAGCCGGAGCACGTCGCCGGAGACGGAGTGGCACAGCAGGTACCAGGTGCCGTCGGGCACGTTCACGAAGCGGTAGACGCCCGGCGACTCCAGGATGGCGCAGCGTGCCGGCGGACCCTCGGGGATGCGGTGCTGGAACAGGCCCATGAAGATGAGCCCCGGCACCGGCCCGCGGGCGGGGGCGGTGACCCGCCCGGTGATGGTGCCCTGTGTCTGGCCCGACGGGCGTTGGGTGGGGATGCGCGGAGTGAAGCCGCCCATCCGCCGGTACGTGGTGGGTGGCAGGCCGACGCTCTTGGTGAACCTGGTGCTGAACGTGCCGACGCTGTTGTAGCCCACCCGGAGGCTGATGTCCGTGACGTTGAGCCTGGTCGTGGTGAGCAGCCGCTTGGCCTCCTGCAGGCGGATCGCGGACAGGAATCGCCCGGGCGAGATGCCGGTGACCCGCTGGAAGATCCGCGTGAAGTGGAACTTGCTGAACATGGCTGCGCGTGCCATGTCGTCCACCGTCAACTGCTCCGATAAATTGCTGCGCATCGTGTCGATCGCTCGTTCCACTGCCTGCTCTGCGCTGTCGTGCATTTGTCTCCCCCGGATTGCGGACAATCCCAATGTGTGGATGTGGCGAATTGGGCCGAGTCATTTGGGAGCATCGACCGCCACTATTCCCCGCTAACCGCAGTCGATGCTAGCCGAGGCCGGACGGCCGGTCAACACGTTCTGCGTTCGGAGAGTAGCGCGGAGTGACGAGGGGGGGCTTATCAATTCTTGCCCAGAATTGGCACGTGCCACTGTACGTTCCGGATGAAGATCGCTAAGATTGCGCTTCGTATTGTGGAACTCGCCAGTATCCGCGCCGCCTTCTATCAATCCTTAGCGTAATTTTTCGGACATCGGCGGCGCGTTCCGATGCGTGGCGATCAAGTGGCCCGCGCCCCCGCCGTCGGCGTGTCCGATCCGTCGTGGATGGGCATCGATCAATGGCTAGCGATCGATCTCTATGGCAAGATTGCCCAAACGTTCGCCAGGGCGGAGGACGCGTGCGTATCTCGGAGCTCAGTCGACAGAGTGGCGTGTCGGTCCCGACGATCAAGTTCTATCTGCGTGAGGGATTGCTTCCGGCGGGCCTGCCCACCGGTCGCAACCAGGCGGACTACAGCGAGCGGCACCTGCGCCGGATCCGACTGATCCGGACCCTGAGCGGGATCGCCGGGCTCGACCTCTCCTCGGTCCGGGAGATCCTGGCGGCCATCGACGACGACGAGGTCGGCCTGCGCGACGCGTACCAGGTGCTCGACCGCGCCCTCTACCTCGACGGGTCGGAGACGCTGGGTAGGGCCGCCGTGGACTGCGCACGCACGGAGGTGGCCGAGTTCGCCGACTCGCTTGGCTGGTCCCGCGAGACCAGTGCCTCCGGCGGCGAGGTGCTGGCACAGGTGCTGGCCGGGCTGCGCAGCCTCGGCTGCGAGGCCGACGCCCCCTTCTTCCTCGCCTACGCCCGCGCCGCCGAGCAACTCGTCGTCGCGGAACTCGACCTGCTCGCTGGCGATGGCGGGACCGAGAAGGGTCCCGCGATCGTGCGCAGCGTCCTGTTCGGGGTCGCCCTGTCCGCCCTGCGCCGCATGGCGCACGAGCACCACGCCGCGCTGCGATTCCCACTAAATACGGTTGAGTGCGGTCCTCGAACGGGCGAGATGCCGGATCCAACCGGCCGGTAACGTGCGCGCCCCCCTCGGCCACTGAGCAACTTTTGAGAAGAACTCAAGCCGTGCTCCCGCGACCATAAGTGGGCCGGCGGCGACTTTCGCGGCCGGTTCACCAGGCATCGTGAAGGGACCGCACGCCATGCCTCGATCGGCTGAGAATGGGCAGCGCCGGCCACGTACGCCGTAGCGCTCCACGTGAGTGAATGCCCCGTTCCTGCGGCAATGAACTGCCGATGGATGACAGCGATAAAATTGTCGCCGGGACAATTCACTCCATTTCTTGGTCGGTGACACTGCCCGTCGCCAGACCCGGCCGCACGGCGAGATCAGCCGCTGCACGGCACGGGTGGTGGCCCAATCTGGAGGGGAACCCCTTGCCATCCCAACCCGTCGGCGCCATCCGCCGAATCATTCCCGCTGTCTTCGTGTTGGTCCTCGTGGCCGCGTTCTTCGCCGTCGCCCGGCTGCCCAGCGCGTCGGCCGAGGAGCGTCAGACGCTGGCGTCGCGGTTCGGCTTCACCGAGCTGCCGATCGCGCTGCCGCCCGGCCTTCCCGCGCGCTCCGTGCGGCCGGTCAACCCCGAGTACGAGCACATCCGCGCCTGGGTGTCGTCGGTCGGCGCCGCCGTCGCGGCCAACGACCTCGACGGCGACATGATCGCCAACGACCTCTGCCTGGTCGACACCCGCAGCGACAGCGTCATCGTCACGCCGTCGCCCGACGGGCCCGCCCGGTACGCGCCCTTCGTGCTGGACCCCGCGCCCCTGCCCACCCACAAGTCGATGGCGCCGATGGGCTGCGTGCCCGGCGACTTCAACGGCGACGGCCGCACCGACCTGCTCGCCTACTACTGGGGTCGCACGCCGGTGCTGTTCCTGCACCGCGCCTCCGCCGCGGGACCGCTGGCCCTGGGGACCTTCCACCCCACCGAACTGATCGGCCAGCCGTCCTCCTCCAGCGGCGAGTACCAGGGCAAGTTCTGGAACACCAACGCGGTCGCGGTCGCGGACTTCGACGGCGACGGCCGGCCGGACATCGGCGTCTTCAACTACTTCCCCGACAGCCAGGTGCTCGACCCGGTCGGCCAGCCGAACGTCGAGATGAACCACTCGCTGTCCCGGGCGCAGAACGCCGGCGGGGCGCACGTGCTGCGCTGGACCGCCGCCACCAGCGGCGACAAACCGACCGCGACGTACGTCGAGCAGTCCGCCATCCCGCCGCAGTACGCGACCGGCTGGACCCTCGGCGCCGGTTCCGCCGACCTCGACGGCGACCTGCTGCCCGAGCTGTACCTCGCCAACGACTTCGGACGGGACCGCTTCTTCCACAACGTCTCCACGCCGGGGCAGATCCGCTTCGCGATGGCGGAGGGCCGCCGCGGCGCGCTCACCCCGAAGTCCATGGTGGTCGGCCACGACTCGTTCAAGGGCATGTCCATCGAGTTCGGCGACCTCGGCGGCAGCGGCAAGTTCGACATGTTCGTCAGCAACATCACCACCTCCTGGGGCCTGGAGGAGAGCAACTTCGTCTGGCGCAACAACTCGTCGAGCCTGGCCGACGCCCGCAAGCGGTTGAGCGAGGGCAAGGCCGTTTTCGACAACAAGGCCGCCGAACTCAACATGGCCTGGGTCGGCTGGGGCTGGGACGCCAAGATCGCGGACTTCGACAACAGCGGCGAGATGTCGGTGGTCCAGACCGCCGGGTTCGTCAAGGGCAAGATCAATCGCTGGTCCTGGTTGCAGGAACTGGCCATGAGCAACGACCTCATGCTCCGCAACCCCGCCATGTGGCCCAAGGCCGAGCCGGGCGACGACATCGCCGGCTCCGAGCCGTTCGCGTTCTGGGTACGGGAGAAGAACGGGCGCTACGCGAACATCAGCGCCGAACTCGGCATGACCGACAGCACCCCGAGCCGTGGCGTGGCCGTCGCCGACACCAACGGCGACGGGGGCCAGGACTTCGCGGTGGCCCGCCAGTGGGGCGCCCCGTCCTACTACCGCAACGACAAGCCCGGTAGCGGCAACTTCCTCGGCCTGCGCCTGTGCCGCCCCGGTGAGGACGGCCGCGGCACGCCCGCGTACGGGGCCCAGGTCCGGGTGAAGACCGCGGACGGTCGTACCCGCGTCGCCCAGCTCGACGGCGGCAGCGGCCACTCGGGCAAGCGCAGCTTCGACGTCTTCTTCGGCCTCGGTGACGCCGGCGCCAAGCCGGTCTCGGCGGAGATCGCCTGGCGCGACCTGAACGGTGGCGTGCACAAGCAGACCCTCGACCTCGCCGCGGGCTGGCACACGATCATGCTCACGGACAAAGCCCAGGAGATGAACGCCAAATGACCGACGTCCGAGACAGCGCCCGCACCGACACCGACGTGAGGGGGGTGGGGGGCACCGCGGTCGCCGACGCCCCGGTCGGCCCGGCGTCGACCGTCACCTTCGACCGCAACGCGTCGGTGGCGGCCACGCCCGGAGCCCCCCCGAGGGTCGACCGGCGGGACCCCCGCTACCTGGCCCTGCGCAACTTCGCCCTCTCCATGAGCATCTTCAACATCCTCGGCTACACGGTGCTCGGCTTCGAGCAGCCCTGGACCTGGCCGCTGCTCGCCCTGGCGGTCGGTTACGCCACCGAGATCGTGGTCGAGCTGGTCACCGCCCGCGCAAACAAGCGCCCCGCCGCCTTCACCGGCAACGGCGCCTGGGGGATGTACACGTTCCTGCTGCCCACCCACATCACCGCGCTCGCCGCGAACATGCTGCTCTACGCCAACGACAACTTCTGGCCGATCGCCTTCGCGGTGGTCGTCGCCATCGGCCAGAAGGCGATCTTCCTGGCGCCGATCAAGGGCCGCATGCGGCACTTCATGAACCCGTCCAACTTCGGCATCACGGTGACCCTGGTGGCCTTCTCCTGGGTCAACATCGCCCCGCCGTACCACTTCACCGAGGACGTCCCGGACATGATCCGGATCCTCGTGCCGCTGGTCATCCTGACGGCCGGCACGGTGCTCAACGGGGTGCTGACCAAGAAGATCCCGCTGGTCGTGGGCTGGGTGGGCGGCTTCGTCATCCAGGCGCTCGTGCGGCACTTCATCTGGGACGTCGCGCTCTGGGCGGCCCTGCTGCCGATCACCGGCGTCGCGTTCGTGCTCTTCACCAACTACATGATCACCGACCCGGGCACGACGCCCACCTCGGGACGGGCCCAGTTCATGTTCGGCGCGAGCGTCGCCGGCGTGTACGGCGTGCTGATCACCTTCAACATCGTCTACACGCTCTTCTTCGCCGTGACGATCGTCTGTCTCGCCCGGGGCCTGCTTTGGTGGGGCATCTGGCTGCGTGACCGCTCACGGCGTGCGAACACGCCGGAGGTGCGGCCCGCCGTCACCTGACGCACGGGCGGTCCGTCGTCGGCGCGGCCCCGGGTGGGCGCGCCGGCGACGGACCTCGTGTGACCGACCCGCACCACGGACGAGAGCGAGGCGATCAACGTGCATCCCACCCCGCAGGCCCCGACGCGACGCGCGACGGCGGAGCCCGTACCCTCGCCGGCCGGCCGCCGACGGACGGCGGTGATCAGCGCCGCGGCGGGCGTGCTGCTCGCCGTGCTCTGGTCGTTCGAGCTGGTGGACTCGGTGATCGGCGACACCGTCGCCGACACCCTGCTGGGCCACGACGCGAAGGGCACCGCCATCACCGGCACCGCGGCGGGGCTGCTGTTCGCCTTCGTGTCCGGCTTCGCCGGTACCTTCACCGCCTGCAACATCGCGATGGCGGCCTCGGTCGGCCCGATGAGCCAGGCCGGCGCGGCCGGGCACCGCCACGGCGTACGGTCGCTGCTGCGGCCCGTCGCCTGGTTGACGGTCGGCATGCTGGCGGTGTCGGCGACCTACGGCGCGCTCGGGGTGCTCCTCGGCGAACGGCTGCCGCAGCTGTCCACCGACACCGTGGGCGGGATGCCCGTACGCCTGATCCAGTCGTCGGTGGTCTTCGGCCTGATCGGCCTCGCGCTGACCTACCTCGGGCTGGCGGCCCTCGGCCTGCTGCCCGACGTCTTCGCGCGCCGGCCGGTGGCGCGGGTGGTCGTCATGGGCGCCCTGGTCGGGGGGTTCCTGGTCGGCCGGCCGTACCCGCTGTTCAACAAGCTGTTCCACTGGGCGGTCGACACCGGCAACCCGGGGTACGGCGCGCTCGCCTTCGCCCTCCAGTCGCTGGGCAACGTGCTGATCGTCGCGGCGCTCTTCGCGGTCCTGATCCTGGTCAGCCGGGGTCGGTTCCTCGCCTGGATGGCGTCGCCGCGGCGTGCCGCGACCGTGACCGGCGCGCTGCTGGTCGCGCTGGGCGTCTTCACCGTCGTGTACTGGGACCTGCGCGTGCCCGCGATCTTCGGGGTGGGCTGGTTCCCGACGATGCCGTACAACTGAGCAGCGCGACGACCGACGGCGCCCCCGGTCCGGGATGGACCGAGGGGCGCCGTCGGCCCGGTCAACGGGCGTTGTCGGGCACCGCCCCCGGGGCGACCGCGGGGCTGCCGGTGCCGGCCGTGGCCCGGGCGCGCCCGGCGGTGGCCGCCATCCAGCCGGTGGTGATCAGCAGCAGGGCCGCGATGTAGGTGGTCATCACGGCCAGGCCGTGGCCGGGGATCCGGGAGCCGGCGGCGTCCATCCCGATCAGCAGGTCGGAGACCAGGAACAGCCCACCGCCCAGGGCCACCCGCCGGGAGACGCCGGCCGCGGCGGCGGCCATCAGGCTGAGCGCGAGGCTGTAGCCGAGCACCGGCAGCCGCAGCGGGCCGAGGGAGTTCCACAGCACCAGGTTGGCCGCCACCCAGCAGGCGAGGTAGGCGGCGACCGCGACGACCGGCGGGCGCCGGTGGCGCAGGAAGGCGGTCAGGAAGGCCACCTGGGTGCCGAGGAAGCACCCCATGCCGACGAGGAACGCCGTGTCACCGGAGACCAGCAGCGCGATGTCGCCGCCGGTCGCGAAGACCAGCCCGACGGCCACGGGGTCGACGCGTCGGCGTACCCGCAGCAGGTGGACCAGCAGCACCGGCGCGAGCAGGGGCTTCGCCAGCCACTGCAGGAGGGTCGAGTCGGTCGCCACGCCGATCAGCTCGACGGCGGCCACCACGCCGAACAGCCAGAGAAGGCTCATCGGGCCACCGCCGGCTGCGCCTGCGGGGTGGGCTGCCAGCCCGGCCGGCCGAACACGTGGCCGAGGCGGTGCCGCCAGGACGAGGCGGCCCGGGCGTCGGCCCAGATCGCCCGGTACTCGTGCGTCGCCACCCGCAGCGGGTTGTACGTGCCGACGTTCTTGGTCAGGCCGTAGCGGACGGTGGCCCGCTCGGGCTCGAAGGTGCCGAACAGCCGGTCCCAGACGATCAAAATGCCCCCGTAGTTGCGGTCGAGGTACTCGGCGTTGGCGCCGTGGTGGACCCGGTGGTGCGAGGGCGTGTTGAAGAACCACTCGACGGGCCGGGGCAGCCGGCCGACCCGCTCGGTGTGCAGGAAGAACTGGTACAGCAGGCTGACCGACTGCTGGAGGAAGATCATCCACGGCGGGATGCCGAGCAGCGCCAGACCCAGCCAGAACGGTACGGACGTCATCGGGGTCCAGCTCTGCCGCAGGGCGGTGGAGAGGTTGAAGAAGACGCTGGAGTGGTGCACCACGTGCCCGGCCCAGAGCAGCCGCACCTCGTGGTGGGAGCGGTGGAACCAGTAGTAGGCGAGGTCGTCGGCGAAGAACAGCAGCACCCACGTCCAGACGCTGGTGGGGGAGAGCTGGATCGGCGTGACGGTGTACGCGGCGGCGTAGAGGCCGATCGTCGCCAGCTTCCACGGCACGCCGATGACCTGACTGCCGGCGCCCATGGTCAGGCTGGTGGCGGTGTCGCGCAGCTCGTACCCGCGTTCGCCGTCGTCGGGGGCGAACCGGTAGGAGAGCGCCTCGACGACGATGAGGAGCAGGAACGCCGGTACGGCGTAGAGCACGGCGGGGATCATGCCCGGGCTTCCCTTCTCGGTGCTGCGGCGGGGGTGGTGAGGGGGGCGGTGAGCAGGGCCCGTGCCTCGCGGGCGGCGTCGGCGGGCCGGCCGGTGACGACGGCGTCGGCGAGCCGGCGGTGGCCCGCGACGTCGAGCAGTTCCGCGGCGCGCCGCTGCGGCGGCACCTCGCCGACGGCGAGCGCGCCGGCCACCAGGCTGTTGAAGGCCAGCAGGTAGGCGGTGTTGCCGGAGCCGGCGACGATGTGCCGCCAGAGCACGATGGTGGCCTCGCCCATCCCGGCCAGGTCCGGCGCCAGGCCCGCGTACTCCTCGACGGCCCGCAGGATCGCGGCCCGGGCCGCCGGGTCGCCACGCTCGGCGCAGAGCCGGGCCGCGTCGACGCCGATGCAGGCCCGCATCTCCAGCATGTCGCGGACCAGGGTGTCCACCGGGAGGGTGTCGTGGAAGCGGGTGAGCGACAGGGCGAGGTCGAGCCCGGCGTGCACCCGCCAGTCCAGCACCCGGGTGGCGCCGCCCTGGCTGACCCGCACCAGGCCGAGCTGCTGCAACCGGCGCAGGGCCTCCCGCACGGCGTGCCGGTTGACCCCGAAGGTGGCGGCCAGCTCCCGCTCGCCGGGCAGCGCCTCGTCGGGGCGGTAGACGCCGCTGACGATCGCGTCGCGGATCTGGCCGAAGACGTGGTCGGAGACCGAGGAGCGGGGGACGGGAGCGAACGCCATGCCGAGGAGTGTGGCGCAGCGCACATCAACCCGTCAACTGGTTGGACCACTCCAGCCGGCACTTGCTATGCAACGAGTTGCATAGCAGGATGGCGGGCATGGCGCTCGAACACGCGATCCTGGTCTCCCTGCTCGAACGGCCGGGCTCCGGCTACGAGCTGGCCCGGCGTTTCGAGCGCTCCATCGGCCGCTTCTGGACGGCCACCCACCAGCAGATCTACCGGGTGCTCAAGCGGATGGAGGCCGACGGCTGGGTCACCGCCGAGGAGATCGGCCAGGAGGGTCGCCCCGACAAGCGGTCCTTCACGGTGGCGCCGGCCGGCCGGGCCGCGCTGGTGGACTGGCTGCGCGCGCCCGTCCAACCCGAGGCGGTCCGGCACGAACTGGCCGTCAAGATCCGCGGGGCCGCCTTCGACGACGCCGCCGGCCGCGCCGCGCTCGTCGCCGAGGTCGAGCGCTACCGCGCCACCCACGAGGAGACGCTCGCCCGCTACCTGGCCGGCGAGCTGCGGGACTTCCCCGACCCCGCCGCGCCCGACGCCGCAGCGGCGCTCCAGCACGTCGTGCTGCGCGGCGGCATCGCGTACGAGCGGATGGTGCTCGCCTGGCTCGACGACGTGCTGGCCACCCTGCGCACCCTGGACGACTGACCCACCCCACCGAAGGGAGTCCCGTCATGGCGGACTCGCTCCTGCTCGACCCGCACAGCTACGACCCCACCCACCTCGACGACACCACCCGCCGGCTGCTGCGGGCCACCGTCGACTGGTTCGAGGGCCGGGGCAAGAAGGCGCTGCTCGACTCCTACGACCGGCACGAGTGGTACGCCGACTTCCTGGACTTCGCCGCGAAGGAAGGGCTGTTCGCCGCGTTCTGCACGCCGGCCGCCGACGGGGGAGGGGACCCGGCGAGGCGCTGGGACACCGCGCGCAACGCCGCGCTCAGCGAGATCCTCGGCTTCTACGGCCTCGGCTACTGGTACACCTGGCAGGTCACGGTGCTCGGCCTCGGCCCGGTCTGGCAGAGCGACAACGCCGCCGCGCGGGCCCGCGCCGCCGGGCTGCTCGCCGACGGCCACGTGATGGCGTTCGGCCTCTCCGAGCGCGCCCACGGCGCGGACATCTACTCCACCGACATGGTCCTCACCCCCGACGGCGACGGCGGGTTCCGCGCCACCGGCGCCAAGTACTACATCGGCAACGGCAACGTCGCCGGACTGGTCTCCGTCTTCGGCCGCCGCGCCGACGTCGAGGGACCGGACGGCTACGTCTTCTTCGCCGCCGACAGCCGCCACCCCGACTACCACCTGGTCCGCAACGTGGTGAACGCACAGATGTACGTCAGCGAGTTCCGCCTCCAGGACTACCCGGTGCGCCCCGAGGACGTGCTGCACACCGGGCGGGCCGCGTTCGACGCCGCGCTGAACACCGTCAACGTGGGCAAGTTCAACCTCTGCACCGCCTCGATCGGCATCTGCGAGCACGCCATGTACGAGGCCGTGACCCACGCCCACAACCGGGTCCTCTACGGCCGGCGGGTCACCGACTTCCCCCACGTGCGGCGCGAGCTGACCGACGCGTACGCGCGCCTGGTCGCGATGAAGCTGTTCAGCGACCGCGCCGTCGACTACTTCCGCTCGGCGGGCCCGGACGACCGCCGCTACCTGCTGTTCAACCCGATGACCAAGATGAAGGTCACCACCGAGGGCGAGCGGGTCGTCGACCTGCTCTGGGACGTCATCGCCGCCAAGGGCTTCGAGGCGGACACCTACTTCGACAAGGCCGCCAAGGACATCCGCGGGCTGCCCAAGCTCGAGGGAACGGTGCACGTCAACCTCACACTGATCATGAAGTTCATGGCCAACTACCTGTTCCACCCGGCCGACCACCCGCCGGTGCCGACCCGGCACGACGCCGCCGACGACGAGTTCCTCTTCCGGCAGGGCCCGGCCCGGGGCCTCGGCACGATCCGGTTCCACGACTGGCGCGCCGCCTACGACGCCCACGCCGAGGTGCCCAACGTCGCCCGCTTCCGCGAGCAGGCCGACGGCCTCTGCGCGCTGCTGGCCGCCCACGCCCCGAGCGAGGAGCAGCAGCGCGACCTCGACTTCCTGCTCGCCCTCGGCCAGCTCTTCGCGCTGATCGTCTACGGCCACCTGATCCTGGAACAGGCCGAGCTGACCGGCCTGGACGGCGACGTGCTCGACGAGATCTTCGACGTCCTGGTCCGCGACTTCTCCGCGTACGCCATCGACCTGCACGGCCGGGCAGCGACCACCGGGGAGCAGGCCGCCTGGGCGCTGGCGCACGTCCGCCGGCCCGTGGCGGACCCGGGGCGCACGGCGCGGATGTGGGCGCGGGTGGCGGCGCTCAGCGGCGCGTACGAGATGCGTCCCTGACGCTGCGGGCCGTGGCGGCCGACCGCCGGCTGCCCGGGTGCGGGACGGTCGGCCGCCGCCGGGTCGGCCGGCTGCCATCACCCGGCACCGGGGTCAGCCGGCCGCCACCACCCGGCACCGGGGTCAGCCGGCCGCCATCACCCGGCACCGGGGTCAGCCGGCCGCCATCACCTGGTTCGCCGGCTGCGGCACCGGCGCGTCGGCCGGGGCCCGCCCGCCGTCGCCGGGGGCGGTCGCCCCTGGGTCGTCGCTGCCCGCCGGGGTCGCGTCGTCGGCGGGGCGCACCGCCACCGGTGCCGGCCGGTCCGGCCTCGGCCGGGCCGCGACCTGCGGGTACTCGGCGGTCTCCGCGCCGCCCGTTGCGGCCGCCATGACCGCCGCCGCGGCCAGGTCGGCCACCCGCTTCGCCTCCCGCTTCACCCGGGCGCGGACCTCCTTGGCGTGCTGCTCGGCGGAGTCCGCGGCCCGGCGCGCCTCGTCGAGGCGGCGCAGCTCGTCGGTCAGCTCCTGCCGGGTCTCGGCGAGGCGCTGCTGCACCTCGGCGAACTCCCGCTCGACGCCCGCGCTCTCCTGTCGCGCCTGGGCCAGCTGCTGCTGCGCGGCGTCCAGCTCGGACTGCATCCGCGCCAGCGCCTCCCGCCGGTCCCGGATGCCCTGCTGCGTCGCGGCGAGCTGCTGCTGGTGGGTCGCGGCCTGCTCGTCCACGTGATGGCGGACCTTGGCCGCGTACTGCTGGGCCTCCGCGATCATCGTCGCGATCTCCTGCTCGGCCGCCGTACGCTGGGCGCCGAGCTCCCGCTCGGCGGACGCGAGCTGCTCGGAGATCTCCTGCTCGGCGGTGGCCCGCCGCTCGTTGATCTCCCGCTCCACCCCGGCCTGCCACTGGCCCAGCTCCTGCTGGGTCTTCGCGCGCGCCGCCTGCACCTCCTGCTGGATCTGGGTGCGGGCCGAGGCCAGGAACGCCTCGGACTCGACGCGGGCCTGCTCGACCTGCTGGGCGGTCTGCTCGTCGATCCGCTTCGCCTCCTGCACCGCGCGGTCGTGGGCCGTCTCGCCCGTCGCCCGCAGCCGTTCCGCCGCCTCCCGGATCCTGGCCAGCTCGGCCTGGGCGTTGGCGCGGCGTTCCTCGTGTTCCCGGTCGTGCTCGTCGCGCCGCGCGGCCGCCTCCTCCGTCAGCTCCCGCAGCGTCGCGGTGGCCTGCTCGCGGGCCTCGGTGAGCACCCGCTCCGCCTCGGCCTCGAGTTCGACGGCCCGCTGCCCGGCGGCGTCGGTGATGGCCCCGGCCTGCTTCTCGGCCAGGGCCAGGATCTGGTCGACCATCGGACCGAGGTCGCGGAAGGACGCCCGCTCCGGCGGCGCCGGCCGGTCCCGCAGCTCGGTAGCCTCCGCCCGCAGCCGGTGCACCTCGACGGTCAGCTCCCGCAGCTGGGCCGAGGCCCGGTTCCGCTCCGCGGCCAGCGCCGACCGTTCGCCGTCGACCTGCTCGACGTAGCGGTCCACCTGCCGCTTGTCGTAGCCGCGCAGCGCGAGGTCGAAGCTCGGCCGCGAGGCCGCGTCCTCGCGTGCCGCGAACGGGTCGTCGCCGTGGGACATGCATCCTCCTCCGTACGATCGCGGGCGCCGCGCCGGCGGGAGAGCCGCCCCACGGGCCGTGCTGAGGCGCCACGCTACCGTCGCGGCCGTACGCCCCCGCGAAAAGGGTGACCACATGCGACGGCCCCGCGGGACCGGGTGGTCCGCGGGGCCGCCGCCGCCCTGGTGGGGGCTGTCGCCAGGTGATGTCCGACGACGAGTAGCGGCATGGTGCCGTCGGCGTCCTCACCGATCTCGCTGGGCTCGCTGCCCTTCGGCACGCTGTTGTACTCCTAGAGGAGCAGCCGGTCCGCGCCGGCCAGCGCACCCACGACCACCGGCACCGCCGGTGCCGGCAGCACCGGGCCGTGTCGAAGGGTCGGCGTCCAGCCGGCGTCCGGGGCCAGGTCCGGCTCGTGCGCCGCGTTGTACGCGCCCACCAGGTCGACCGGGCGGGCCCGGTCTCCGGCGGCGCGGACCCAGTTGCCCCGGGTGGTGACGGCGGTGCCGCCCCAGTCGTAGAGCAGGGTGTCGGCCGTGACGCCGGCGCTGAGGGTGAAGAAGTTGTTCTCGGCGACCACGGCGGACTGCACGCCGACGCCGATCGCGTACTCGAACCCGTCGCCGGCCAGCCGGTAGTGGTTGTTCCACACGTCGACCTGGCCGAAGCGCACCCGGGGCAGCCGCTGGAGCACCCCGTCGAAGAGGTTGTGGTGCAGGCTCACCTTCAGCCGCCCGACGTCCGGGCCGACGGTGTTGGAAGAGCCGATCAGCATGACCTTGTCCCGCCCGACGAACCGGTTGTACGAGACGGTCACCAGGCTCGCGGTGTGCGTGACGTCCACCGACCCGTCGTGCACCTGGTACGGCCGGCCGAGGTGCACCGGCTGGCCGCTGTCCGGGTTGTCGCCGTCGGTGAAGGTGTTGTGGTCGATCCAGACGTGCTCGCTGCGACGCACCGAGATCTGGTCGTACTGGGAGTTCCAGTTGCCGGCGGCGCCGTCGGTGGGGGACCAGGCGGGGAAGCAGTCCCGGGCGTCGTCGAACGTCAGGTTCCGCACGATCGTGTTGTGCGCGCCGTCGAGCATCAGCGTCAGGCCGGTCAGCCGGGCGCCGCGCAGGCCGACGATCGTGGTGTTCGGGCCGACGTTGATCTGGGTCTGCCGGGTCTGGTTCGTCACCGAGCGCACCCGCGCCGCCTCCAGCGGCCCGCTCGGCGTCACCCGGCCCCAGACCGCCGGGTCGTACGCCGCGAGGTACGCCGCCAGCGAGTACTCCGGGTCGGCGAGGTCGGCGCAGTCGAGGATGCTCCCGTCGGGCCCCTCGAAGCCGTCGACCTCGCCGCTGACGTAGATGATCTTCGGGGTGGCGTTGCCCCGGTTGGTGGCGTTGTCGCCGCCGAGGGCCGCGACCAGCTCGGCCCGGCTGGAGACCACGTGCACCTGCTCCGGGGTCGCCGCCGTGCCGCCGGTCGTGCCGGTCCCCTCAGCCGCCCAGCCGTCCCCGGCCGGCAGCGCCTGCCGGCCCAGGTGCCGGGCGGCCCAGGAGAGCCCGCCGGTCGTGGCGACCGCGCCGTCCGGGGCCGGGGCCGCCGCCGCGCTTGCGGATGTCGCCGCGAGCGCGACGGCGATCGTCGCCGCGCCCAGTGTCTGCTTCCACATCTATCGGACCACCTGTTCGTCGCCTGTTCGATATGGGGCAACGGTAGGTTTCACGATTTATGCGAGTCAATGACTAGCATGTGCAGAAGTGTTGCAATTGATCCGATCGGCCGGTACCATCCCGACCGCCCTCGGTCGGGATCGCGCCGTAATATCCGATATGGACCCGCCTCACGCGGGCGGTTCAGTTGCAGTGCGTTGCGGTCCCTCCTGCCCGGTCAGGTCCGTGCGGTGCGGCGCCACCGCCCACGGCACCGCCAGCTCCGACAGCAGCGCCCCCTCCTCGGCCGCCTGGCGCAGCAACCGGTTGACCCCGCGCACCGTCAGCACCCGCTGCGGGCCGTCGCCCGTGGCGGTGACGAGGTCGCCGCCCAGCGGCGCCGGCTCGGGCGCGGTCGTCACGGCCTCCAGCACCGCGGTGAACGGGGCGGTCCGCGCCAGGGGCGAGATCAGCGCGACCGCCGGGTCGGCCCGGTGGGCGAGGAGGTTCTCCAGCAGCCCGCGCCGGCCTGGCACCTCGCGTGCGCCGGCGTCGCCGGGCAGCAGCAACCGGTCGGTCGGATACTCCAGCACCGCCCGGCCGGCCGTGCCCGTCACGATCACCTCCCCGGCGACGAAGTCCTCCCCGGCCAGGGTCACCGCCGCGACGATCGGCGGTCCCGAACGGGACGACACCCGCAGGGTCGCCGTGTCGTCCACCTCGATCGGCCGGACCCGGTAGCGCTCCACCTCTATCCGCGCGGGGACCACCGGCCCGTCCCCGGCGGCCTCGGCGACCGCCAGGCACTGCATCACCGCGTGCGCCAGCGGGTTGGCCAGGGCGCCGTCCAGCACCGGCCGGCCGTGCAGCGTCCGCCGCCCGGCCCACGGCGCCCGCGCGTAGTAGGCGTCGGAGCGCTGCCAGGACGCCACCGTCGCGATGCCGGTGACGGTACCGAGCCGCCCGGCCCGGACCGCGTCGGTCAGCTCCCTCAGCGCCGCCGAGCCGAGCGCCTGGAAGCCCACCTGGCACGCCCGCCCCGTCGCGGCGAGGGCGTCGGCCAGCTCCCGGTGCTCGGCGGTGGACAGCACCGGCGGCTTCTCCAGCAGCAGGTCCGCGCCCGCGGCGAGCACGTCCAGGGCGATCGGCAGGTGGGTGTGCGGTGGGGTGCAGACCACCACCACGTCCGGCCGGGCCACCCGGAGCATCTCCCGGTGGTCGGCGTGGACCAGGGTGCCGTCGGGCACCGGCGCCGCCGGCTCGTCCTCGATCGGACGTACGTCGACCAGGGCGACCAGCCGCAGCCGCCCGGCGTCGTGCAGTGGGGCGACGACCCGCCGGTGCCAGCGCCCGTGCCCGTTGGCCCCGACGATCGCGACCCTCGGCACGGCGCCGGCCCGTCCCGGTGGCGTCCCCGCGGCGGCGGCCGTCACCGGGTGCCCGCCAGCGTCGCGGCCACCCCGTGCCGTTGCAGGGCGGTCAGCCACCCGGTCACCTCGGCGCGTACGTCGTCGTCCTCGGCCACCTCGGCGGGGAAGACCTCGCGCAGCGCGAACACCGCGTCGACGGCCCCCGCCGGGGTCTTCGCTCCGGCGGCGAGCGCTGCGCGGATCTCCTCGGCGAGCGGGTCGGCCAGCGGCAGGGGGCTGCCGTCGTCGGCGTGGCCCTGCGCGAAGCGCAGCCAGGCGGCCACCACCAGCGTGGCCCAGTGCGCCGACCGGCCCGCGGCCCGCAGGTCGGCGATGGTGTGCAGGATCCGCTGCGGCAGCTTCTGCGAGCCGTCCAGGGCCACCTGGAGGGTGCGGTGGTGGATCGCCGGGTTGGCGAACCGGGTCAGCACCTCCTCGCCGTACGCGACGACCGAGACGCCCTCGGGCGGGTCGAAGCTGGCCGCCACGTCCTCGGCGACCAGGTGCCGCAGCACCGTGGTCAGGTGCGGCAGGGCCAGCGCGTCGGCGATGGTCTCCCGGCCGGCCAGCGCGCCCAGGTAGGCGGCGGCCGAGTGCACGCCGTTGAGGGCGCGCAGCTTCAGCCGCTCCCAGGGTCCCGCGTCGGCGGTGAGCACCGCGCCGGCCCGCTCCCAGGCCGGCCGGCCGCCCGGGAAGTCGTCCTCGATCACCCACTGCCGGTACGGCTCGGCGACCACCGCCGCCAGGTCGGTCACCCCCAGGGCCCGCTCGGCGTCGGCGAGGGTCTGCGCCGTGCTGGCCGGCACGATCCGGTCGACCATGGTGCCGGGGAAGCTGACGCCCTCCCGCACCCAGCCGGCCAGCGGCTCCGGCACCCCCGCGTACGCCACCGACTGCTCGACCAGGCCGCGCAGCCGGCGGCCGTTCGCGGGCAGGTTGTCGCAGCTGACCAGGGCCAACGGCGGGCCCTGCGCGGCGGCGCGGGCGAGCAGCCCGCGCAGCAGCAGGCCCGGGACGGTGACCGGCGCCCGGTCGGTGCGCAGGTCGGCGGCGACCTCCGGGTCGGGCCGCAGCCGGCCGGTCACCGGGTCGAGCTGGTACGCCTTCTCCGTCACCGTGAGGGTGACCACCCGGATCGCCGGGTCGGCCAGCAGCGCCACCACGGCGGCGGGGTCACCGGCGGCGTGCCGCGTCCCGGCCAGCGCGCCGATGACCCGGGTGTGGCACCCCTCGGCGCTGGTGGTGGTGACGCTGAACAGGTTGTCCTGCGCGGCCAGCGTCGTCACCACGTCGGGGTTGCGTGGCGCCACGCCGACGATGCCCCAGTCGCCGCCGGCCCGCGCCATCGCCTCCTCGGTGTAGACCGCCTGGTGGGCGCGGTGGAACGCGCCCAGCCCGAGGTGCACGATCCCCGCCGGCACGCTGCCCGGGCGGATCAGCGGGCGGCTCTCGGTCGGCAGCCGGCGTAGCGTCCCGAGACCGAGCCGGGCGGCGCCGGTCATCGCCACACCGGTCCGTCCGGGAAGCGGAACTCGGCGATCGACTCCGGCTTCATGGTGGAGCTGTAGCCGGGCGCCTCCGGCAGCAGGTAGCGCCCCTCGCGGGTGCGCACCGGGTCGACGAAGTGCTCGTGCAGGTGGTCGACGTACTCCACCATCCGGCCGTCGAGGCTGGTGCCGACCCGCAGGTAGTCGAAGACGGCCAGGTGCTGGACGTACTCGCACAGGCCCACGCCGCCGGAGTGCGGGCAGATCGGCACCCCGAACTTCGCCGCCATCAGGATCTCGGCGAGGACCTCGTTGACGCCGCCGACCCGGCAGGCGTCGATCTGCATCACGCCGATCGCCTCGGCCTGGAGCAGCTGCTTGAAGATGACCCGGTTGGCGGCCACCTCACCGGTGGCGACCCGGCACCGGCCGTTGGTCAGGCCGGTCACCGCCCGCGCGATCCGGGCGTGCCCGAGGATGTCGTCGGCGTGCGTCGGCTCCTCGATCCAGTACGGGTCCACCTCCGCCAGGGCGGTCATGTTGGTGATCGCCTCGTCGACGTCCCAGACCTGATTGGCGTCCATCATCAGCAGCGCGTCCGGGCCGATCTCCGCCCGGATGATCCGCGCCCGCCGCAGGTCGTCGGCCGGCAGCCCGCCGACCTTCATCTTCATCGCCCGCCACCCCTCGGCGTACGCCTGCCGGGTCAGCGCCCGGACCTTGTCGTCGGGGTAGCCCAGCCACCCCACCGAGGTGGTGTACGACGGGAACCCGTCGCGCTCCAGCGTGGCGCGGCGCTCGTCCAGCCCGACCAGCCCCTTGTCGAGGATGGCCGCCGCCTCGTCCGGGGTGAGGGCGTCGGTGATGTGGTGGAAGTCGATGCTGGCCACCAGCTCCTCGGTGGGCAGCTCGGCGAGCAGCTGCCACAACGGCTTGCCGGCCAGCTTGGCCCGCAGGTCCCAGACCGCGTTGACCAGGGCGCCGGTGGCCATGTGGATGACCCCCTTCTCCGGGCCCAGCCAGCGCAGCTGCACGTCGGCGCTCAGCGAGCGCCAGAACGCCACCGGGTCGGCGAAGATCTCCTCGACGGTGCGGCCCCGCACGTGGTGGGCGAGGGCCTCGATCGCCGCGCAGGTCAGCTCGTTGCCGCGACCGTTGGTGAAGGTGAACCCGGCCCCGGTGACGCCGGCGTCGGTGCGCAGCTCGACGTAGCTGGCCGAGTAGTCGCCCCGGTTGATCGCATCCGAGCCGTCGCCCGCGGCGGCGGTCGGGAACCGCACGTCGTGCACGTCGACGGCGGTGACGGTGACACTCACAGGACATTCTCTCCGATCTTGAAGACCTTCTTCGGCAGTCGGTACGCCAGGTCGACGATGGTCTCGGCGGCCTCGTCCTCGCCGAGGCGGTGCTCGGTGACCAGCCGGGCCAGGTAGGCGGCGTCGACCCGGCGGGCCACGTCGTGGCGTACCGGGATGGAGCAGAACGCGCGGGTGTCGTCGACGAACCCGGCGGTGTTGTAGAAGCCCGCGGACTCGGTGACCGACTCGCGGAACCGGCGCAGCACCTCCGGCGAGTCCAGGAACCACCACGGCGCCCCGAGGTACAGGGCGGCGTACCCGCCCGCCAGGGGGGCGAGTTCCCGGCTGAAGGTGTACTCGTCGAGGGTGTAGAGCACCACCCGCAGCCGCGGGTCGTTGCCGTACGCGTCCAGCAGCGGGGTCAGCGCGTGCAGGTACTCGGTGGCCTGCGGCAGGTCGCCGCCGACGTCGCGGCCGTGCCGCGCGTACAGCCAGCGGTTGTGGTTGCGCACCGCGCCGGGGTGCAGCTGCATGACGAGGCCGTCGTCGAGCGACATCCGGGCGAACTCCAGCAGCATGTGCGCCCGGAACGTCTCCGCGTCGGCCGCGTCGGCGACCCCGCGCAGGCCCTTGTCGTAGAGGCGCGCGGCCTCGTCCGCGCCCAGCGCCAGGGTGCGCGCGGTGGGGTGGCCGTGGTCGGTGCAGGTGGCGCCGGCCGCGATGAAGGCCGCCCGCCGCCGGCGCAGCGCCGCCAGGTAGCCGGCGTACGTGCCGGTGTCCTCGCCGGTGATCTCGCCGAGGCGCGCGACGTTGTCCGCCCAGCCGTCGAACTCCATGTCGGCCACGTTGTCCGGCCGGAACGTGGTGATCACCCGGCCGCCCGGCCCGCCCCAGCCGTCGGCGGCGAGCTTGGCGTGCTGCCCGAGGTCGTCCAGCGGCGACTCGGTGGTGGCGAGCACCTCGATGCCGAACCGCTCGAACAGCGCCCGGGGCCGGAACTCCGGCTCGGCGAGCCGGGCCGCGAGCTCGTCGTAGACGGCGTCGGCGGTGGCCGGGGAGAGCGGGGTGCGCACCCCGAACACGTCGGTGAAGGTCTGCTCCAGCCAGAGCCGGGAGGGGGTGCCCCGGAACAGGTGCCAGTGCGCGGCGAAGCGCCGCCAGATGGTGCGCCCGTCGGGCTCCGTGGGGCTGCCGTCGACGGTGGGCACGCCCAGGTCGGCCGGGGCGACGCCCTGGCTGAGCAGCATCCGGGTGAGGTAGTGGTCGGGCACGATGAGCAGCCGCGCCGGATCCGGGAACGGGCGGTCCTCGGCCAGGATCGCCGGGTCGACGTGCCCGTGCGGGGAGATGATCGGCTGGGGCGCGGCCAGCGCGTACAGCCGGCGGGCCACCGCGCGCTGCGCGGGGTCGGCGGGGAAGAGCAGGTCGGTCGTGGGCACGGGTGGGGCTCCTCGGAGGGTGTTCGTGGCTCAGGAGAGGTCGAGCAGGTCGGCGACCCGGACCGGGGCGCCGGTGGTGAAGGAGCGGTTCGCGGCCAGCCCGGTGAGCAGGGCGAGGGCGCCGTCGCGGGCGGTCGCCGCCCGCCCCATCGGGTCCGGCTCGCCGGCGATCAGGACCCGGGCCATCCGGGCGTCGGCGCCGCCGTGCCCGGAGCGGGTGTGCCCGGCCACGGGTACGACCTGCGGCGGCGCCCAGAACGGCCGCAGGGTCAGCGTGGCGGAGCCGCCCTCGGCGGCGGCCTCGTCGCCGTGCAGCGCCGCGCCCTTCAGCGCACCGGCGGACGCGGGGCTGACGTGGTCGCTCTCCACGACCTCCAGCTCGAGGCGGCCCCGGCTGCCGTTGACCATCACCCGGTAGCCCTCGTAGGGGGCGTACGCGGTGAGGTGGTAGGTCATCGTCGCGCCGGTGGAGTAGCGGGCGAGCACCGCCATGTCGTCCTCGATGTCCACGCCCGGGGCGAAGACGTTGCGGTCGCGTTGGTAGCCGTCCTCGGCCTCGGCGTCGAGGTAGAGCTCGCGCAGCTTCGGGTGCGCGTCGAGCCGCAGCGCGAACGGGTCGTCGTCGGCGGCGGGGGAGCCGTGCGCCCGCTCGTAGTCGCGGGCGTAGCCGTGCCGGCGGCCGGCCTCGCCGTAGAAGAACAGCCGGCCGGTGGCGTACACCTCGACGGGGGTGGCGTCCAGCCACCAGTTGACCAGGTCGAAGTGGTGGCCGGCCTTGTGCACCATCAGCCCGCCGGAGTGCGCCTTGTCGCGGTGCCAGCGGCGGAAGTAGTCGGCGCCGTGCCGCACGTCGAGCAGCCACTCGAAGTGCACCGAGCCCACCTCGCCGATCGCGCCCTCGGCGAGCAGTTCGCGCAGCTTCTCGTGCAGGGGGTTGTAGCGGTAGTTGAACGCCACCCGCACCTGCCGCCCGGTGTCGGCGACCGCGTCGAGGATCTGCCGGCAGCCGGCCGCGTCCACGGTCATCGGCTTCTCGGTGATGACGTCGCAGCCGGCCCGCAGCGCCGTGTCGACGTGCGCGGCGTGGGTGTCGTCCACGCTCGTCACCACCAGCACGTCGACGTGCTCCTTGACGAGCATGGCGGCCAGGTCCTCGGCCCGGTACGTCGGCACCGGCGGGTGGCCCAGCTCGCCGAGCCACCGGTTGTGGGCGTCCATGCGGGCCTGGTTGACGTCGGCGAACGCGACGAGTTCGGCGGTGTCGGCGTGGTCGCGCACCAGCGCCCGGACGAACATCTCGGCCCGGGACCCGGTGCCCACGAGGGCGTGTCGGACCCGTTGACCGGTGCTGGACGACATGTCGACCGCCTCCCGTGTTGCTGCAAAGGTTTGCAGCGAAATAACCACGTGCCTCGCGGCGGCGTCAACGATCGATGCCAAACCGGCGGCATAGATCCGATTTGATCCGCATTTCAGCGCATGGTGGGAGCGTGGCCGAAACGCATCTGTAACCATCGGCCGTTGACACCGGCGCAACCGTTTGCATTAATTGGCGGCACCTGACGTGACCCCAGCCACACTGGACGAAGGGCCCCGCCGTGCCAGCCACCATCCGAGACGTCGCCCGGGCCTCCGGCGTGCACATCTCCACGGTCTCCCGCACGTTCTCGGCCCCGCACCTGGTCAACCCGGAGACCCGGGGCCGGGTGCTGGCCTGCGCCGAGGAGCTCGGCTACCGGCCCAACCGCGCCGCCCGCGCCCTGATCACCGGCCGTACGCACAACATCGGCCTGATCATCGCGGACATCGCGAACCCGTTCTTCCCGCCGCTGATCAAGGCGGCGGAGAGCCAGGCCCGCCAACGCGACTACCACGTGTTCGTGGCCGACACCAACGAGGACCCGATCGCGGAGGAGGAGCTGGTCCACGCCCTCGCGAAGCAGGTGGACGGGGTGCTGCTGTGCAGCCCGCGGATGAGCAACAGCATGATCGAGCAGCTCAGCCGCGAAGTGCCGCTGGTGGTGATAAACCGGCAGGTCGCCGGCCTGCCGTGCGTCACCATGGACGTCGGGCAGGGCGCCCGGTCGGCCATCGAGCACCTGCTCGGCCTCGGCCACCGACGGATCGCGCTGCTCAGCGGGCCGCGCGGCTCGTGGACCAGCCGGGAGATCCGCCGGGCGGCCGGCATCGCGGCGCGGGCCGGCGGCGCCGAGTTCACCGTCCTCGGGCCCAACCAGCCCACCGAGACCGGCGGCGCGGCCCTCGCCGAGCAGGTCCGCCGCAGCGAGGCCACGGCGGTCCTCGCCTACAACGACCTGATGGCGATCGGCCTGATCGAAGGGCTCGACGCCATCGGGATGCGCGTCCCGCAGGACGTGAGCGTCGTCGGCATCGACGACATCGCCCTGAGCCGGCTCACCCGGCCCAAGTTGACGACGGTGGCCACGCCCAACGCGGCCGCCGGCCGGACGGCCGTCGACATGCTCCTGCAACACGACACCGTCGCCGCCCGTGGCTCACGCGGCGGTCGGGGTGTCACGAGCGACGACCGTCGTACCACCGCACAGGTAATGCTCCAGACCGAACTGGTCATCCGCGACTCGACCGCCGCCGCGCCGGCGGACGGTCGGAACCGCCCCGACGCCGAGTTGGTCGTCCCGGGCCCGCATCGCCTTGCGGGCCCGGGTCGCCCGACCGCGGCCACCGGTGGCGTCGTCGCCTCCTAACGCCAAGGAGTGAGCGCACATGCACCCCGCAACGCCCCCCACCACTGGCACGCAGGCCGTGCCCGTTCACCGTACCCCCGTCCGCCGGCGGCGGTTGATCCGCGGCCTGCTCGCCGCGGTCGTCGCCCTGCCCCTGGTCCTCGGCGCCGCCGGCTGCGGCGGCGACGACGAGGCCAGCACCGACCCGAACGCCCCGGTCAAGCTCTCGGTCTTCTGGTGGGGCGGTGAGGCCCGGGCGAAACTGACCGAGGAGGCCCTCGCCCTCTACACCAAGAAGCACCCGAACGTCACCTTCGAGAAGACCTGGCAGGCCAACCAGGGCTACTTCGACAAGCTGGCCACCCTCACCGCCGGCGGCAACCCGCCGGACCTCTTCCAGATCGACGACAACTACCTGGCCGAGTACGCCTCGCGCAGCACCACCCTCGACCTGACGTCGTACAAGGACTCCGGCGACCTCGACGTGTCGAAGTTCCCCAAGAGCCTCTGGCAGTACGGCGTGGTCGACGGCAAGCTCGCCGGCGTGGCCGCGGGGGAGAACACCCAGGGCCTGGTCTACAACAAGACGCTGCTGACGAAGAACGGCCTGCCCGAGCCGACCACCGGCATGACCTGGGAGGAGCACATCGCCTGGGCCGAGCAGGTGGCGAAGAAGACCAAGGTGCCCGGCACCCAGGACCCGAGCGCCGACTACAAGGCGTTCTGGGTGTGGCTGCGCCAGCAGGGCAAGGACCTCTACAAGGGCAAGGAGCTCGGCTTCACCGCCGAGGACGTGACGAAGTGGTTCGACCTGTGGAAGGGGGCCCGGGACCGGGGCGCCACCCCGACCCCCGACGTCATCCACGAGGGCAACGCCACCGACATCACCAAGCAGCTCGTGGTCACCGGCAAGGCCGGCACCAGCTGGGTCTGGGTCAACCAGATGCCGGAGCTGAAGAAGAACACCAAGGACGAACTGGGCGTCATCGCCTACCCCGGCGACCCCAGCGCCCAGTGGGCCCGCGCCTCCATGTACTGGTCGGTGTTCAAGGGCAGCAAGCGCAAGGACGTCGCGGTCGACGTGATCAACTTCCTGGCCAACGACTCCGAGGCCGTCAAGATCCTCGGCACCGACCGGGGCCTGCCGTCGAACCTGGATCTGCGCCGGGTGGTCAGCGACGACGTCACCGACCCGGCGATGAAGCAGTCGATCCAGGTCGAGTCCGACCTGGCGCAGAAGTTCGGCGAGGCGCCGCAGGTCCCGCTCAAGGGGCACAGCAAGGTCCGCTCCGAGCTGATCAAGGCGGCCGAGAACGCCCAGTACGGCCGGATCAGCTCCGCCCAGGCGGCGGAGCAGTTCATCGCCGCCTGCAAGACCGCCATCGCCTGACCCTGACGCTACCGAGAGGAACCGGCTCGTGGCCCTGACCACGGCGCCCGGTCCGACCCGACGACGTACCGGATCCGTCCCGACCCCCGCCGGCAGGCGCGGGGTCGGGCGGTCCCGGCACGGGGACGGTCTGGCCGGCTACGTCTTCCTGTCGCCCTGGCTGCTCGGCCTGCTGGCCGTCACGGCGATACCCATGCTCCTGTCGCTCTACCTGAGCTTCACCAACTACGACATCCTCACCCCCTTCTCCGAGGTGGAGTGGGTCGGGCTCGCCAACTACGAGCGGATGTTCACCGCCGACCCGTCGTACTGGCACTCGGTGCGGGTGACGCTCACCTTCGCCCTGATCGCCGTGCCGCTGAAGCTGGCGGCCGCCCTCGGGGTGGCCCTGCTGCTCAACCGCGCCTGGCGCGGCGTCGGCCTGTTCCGCGGCCTGTTCTACCTGCCCTCGCTGCTCGGCGGCAGCGTCGCGCTGGCCATCGTCTGGGTGAACATGTTCAACCGCGAGGGCGCGTTCAACTCGCTGCTGGGCGTCTTCGGCATCGAGGGCAAGCCGTGGGTCAACGACCCCGACTGGGCGCTGGAGACCCTCATGGTGCTCGCCATCTGGCAGTTCGGCGCGCCCATGGTGATCTTCCTGGCCGGCCTCAAGCAGGTGCCCACCGAGCTCTACGAGGCGGCCTCCGTCGATGGCGCCGGCAAGTGGCGGCAGTTCGTCGCCGTCACCCTGCCGATGCTCTCGCCGGTGATCTTCTTCAACCTGGTGCTGGAGACCATCAACGGCTTCCAGGGCTTCACCGCCGCGTTCGTGCTCAGCAACGGCACCGGCGGCCCGGTCGACTCCACCCTGATGTACACGCTGAACCTCTACATCACCGGCTTCACCAACCTGGAGATGGGCTACGCCTCCGCGATGGCCTGGGTCTTCCTGCTCGCCATCGCGATCATCACCGCGATCTTCTTCAGCACCGGGCGGTTCTGGGTGCACTACTCCGACGGGGAGGACCGGTGACGGTGACGGCAACCCCGGCGGCGACTTCGCCAGCCGCGAACGGCCCGCGGCGTCCGCGCCGCGCGGGTGGCGGGCAGGCCGTGCGCCTGCTCATCCTGATCGCGATCGTCGCGGTCGTGCTCTACCCGCTCTTCTGGATGATCGGTACGTCCCTGAAGAGCCAGGAGGAGATCGTCAACAACATCGGCCTGCTGCCGAACGAGTTCACCCCCGGCAACTACGCCGACGGCTGGACCAACTTCGACTTCAGCTTCGGCCGGTTCTTCCTCAACAGCGCGATGGTCAGCCTGCTGACCGTGATCGGCAACGGCGTCTCCTGCCTGCTCGCCGCGTACGCGTTCGCGCGGCTGCGGTTCCGGCTGCGGGGCGTCTGGTTCGCCGTGATGATCGGGACGCTCCTGCTGCCCGGGCACGTGCTGATCGTGCCGCAGTACATCCTGTTCCGCAGCCTGGGCCTGGTGGGCGGCGAGTGGCCGTACCTGCCGCTGCTGATCCCACAGTTCCTGGCCACCGAGGCGTTCTTCGTGTTCCTGATGGTGCAGTTCATGCGGGGCATCCCGCGCGAACTCGACGAGGCCGCCAAGATCGACGGTGCGAACGCCTTCGGCATCTTCCGGCACGTGATTCTGCCGCTGAGCCGGCCGGCGCTGGTCACCACGGCGATCTTCTCGTTCATCTGGACCTGGAACGACTTCTTCCGCCAGCTCGTCTTCCTCTCCGACCTCGAGGACTACACCGTGCCGGTGGCGCTGACCCTGTTCATCGACTCGACGAGCCAGAGCGCCGTCGGCCCGATGTTCGCCATGTCGGTGCTGTCGCTGCTGCCGGTGTTCCTGTTCTTCGTGGCCTTCCAGCGGATGCTGGTGGAGGGCATCAACACGAGCGGACTCAAGGGATGAGGCCGCACCCGGACGACGGGCCGGACCGGGAGGACGGGCCAGCCCGCCGCGACTGGCGGGACGTGCTCACCGACGCCACGGACCTGGCCGTGCTCGGCATCGTCCTGACCCTGGCGGCGCTGCCGGTGCTCACCGCGGCGGCGGCCGTCGCCGCCGCGAGCGCGGCGGTGCACGACCGGTACACCGTCGGTTCCTGGCCCTCCGCGCGGGAGAACCTGGTTCGGTACGGCCGCGCCCTGCTGCCCGGCGTCGGGGTGAGCGTGCTGACGGTCGCCGCGTTCGGGCTGCTCGCCGTGAACGTCGCCGCGCTGGCCGGCGGCCGGGTACCCGGCGGGGCACCACTGCTCCTGGTCACCGTCGTGCTGGCCGCCGCCCTGGCCGGGTACGCCGCGCTGGTGGTGGTGGAGGTCGGCCGCCGCGGTGGCCGCGGCTGGCGGGAGGCCGCCGGTGCCGCCGCCGGCGCCTGCCGCGCCCGCCCGGGCACCTGGGCCGCCGCCGGCGGGGTGAGCGCCGTCGCCGCGCTGCTCGCCGTATTGGTCATCCCGGTCGCGGTGCCCATCCTCGTCGGGTACGTGGTCGCCGCCCTGCACGCCGTCGCGCGGCGGACCGTGCCCGCCCCGGTGGGACAGTCGTGACGGGCGACGGCCGGCGGGCCGGCGTGACCGAGAACGATCGGCAGCTCAGCGTCGACGACGTGCCGGTGGCCCGGTACGTCGTCGACCCGGCGATCGATCCCCGGCACGGCCCCCGCCCGTATCTGCACCCCGTGCGGACCCTCGGCGGGACCGTGGTCACCGACGCGTTCCCGGCCGACCACGTCTGGCACCTCGGCGCGTCCCTGGCCGTGCAGGACGTCGACGGCACCAACCTCTGGGGCGGGCGCACCTACGTCCGCGACACCGGCTACACGTGGCGCGACGACCACGGCCGCATCGCCCACACCCGCTGGGAGACCCGCGACCCGCAACGGCTCGCGCACCAGTTGGAGTGGCGGGACCGGGACGGGGCGGTGCTGCTCACCGAGCGGCGGGAGCTGGCCGCGCAGCGGGTCGGCGAGCGGGCCTGGGCCCTCGACGTCGGGTACACGCTGACCGCCCCCGCCGACCGGGACGTCGCCCTGGGCAGCCCGGCGACCAACGGACGCCCGGGCGGCGCCGGCTACGGCGGCTTCTTCTGGCGGGCGGTCAGCGCGTCACCCGCGCGGGTGTGCACCGCCACCGCCGAGGGGGAGGCCGCGGTCAACGGCAGCGACGCGCCGTGGCTGGCCTTCGCCGGCACCGGACCGGACGGGGCCGCGTACACGCTGGTGCTGGCGGGGCTCGCGGAGGGCGACCGCTGGTTCGTCCGCACCGCGATGTACCCGGGGGTCTGCGCCGCGTTCGCCTTCGACCGGCCCAGGGTGATCACCGCGGGTACGAGTCGCACCGGGCGGCACCGGGTGGTCGTCGCCGACGGCACGCTCGACCAGGCGACGGCCGCCGCGTTGGCCGCCGGCGGGACGGTGTGACGCGGCCCTCCCACCCCGGATTTGACGATCTTGTCCGGCGGGCGTAACTTTCTCTCTGCCAGCGCGGAACGGACGAACAGGGTGAAAGCCCTGGCGAGGCCGGAGCGCGGTGAGGAC